>CACZUS010000015.1 GCA_902784425.1 uncultured Bacteroidales bacterium | reverse complement strand
GTCGGGTCTCCAGGTCACGCCTGCCCAGTAACTTCTCTGCAAGAAGAACAGGAGCGTGAGGTCTGCCACATTGGTGTATTTCTGATGCATGTAGGTCAAACTTGGTATCATATCCAATTTCTCGCCCAACACGAATGGTACAGATACGTATGCGTACAATGTTCTTCTTTGATGTGTGTTTGATTCTTCTCCTGCCAAAATATGGTCGATTGAAGCTCCAAAATTGAAGTGAGGATTGTTCAAGTCCAATCCGAAACTGAAATCCGGACTGAGTACTCGTCCCGTCTCATTCAGATAAGACAAATCAGATCTCTCACTATCATCGTCAAGAATATTTGCCAAGTTGTTATAACTTAGTATATTAACTCCAGCACCCAATCCCAAGGCAAGAATATTGTTCTTGTTTAGGTTGAACTGATAGTTGTAGGAGACTTTCACATTGGAGTTGTGATGTTTCACACCCATGGCATCGAATGTGTAAGAGAGACCGAATCCTGAGCGGATTTTATCCTCGTAGTCTGTCGCATTCAGTACGAATGTTTTCGGACCGTTGTCCACTCCCACCCATTGGATACGTCCGTGCAGAAAGATATCAATGTCATTTGAATTTCCTGTTGCAGCTGGATTTCTATTCACCCTTGAGAAGTACTCTTGTGTCAGCAGCATGTCTTGTTGTGCACTAAGTGTCATGGAGACACCCAACAAGCAGCACACTGCGCCCCATATCTTTTTACTGTATTTCATCTCCTCTGTATTTATCTTATCTTCATTTGTTTATAATCATATTATCTAGGCATTAGCAACTCAATGGAACCTTTTCGTATCTCACCGGATTGCAATTTAACGGCATATATATAGATTCCGGCATTTGCCATTTCTCCGTTCACCTTGCCATTCCAACCATTCGTAGTATGAGTTACCAACAGGCCATATACATCATAAATATAGACCTCATAACCTTGCATGAACACATCATTTTTATTGTTCGAATCAAAAGGTGTGAAGGCTGTTGGAATGGTTATTTCCGTATAATTTTTCTCATAAGAACCCATACAAGTATTATCGAGACGAGTCACACCTCTTTGGTCAGTAGCCAAGTTTGTCACTTTTTTATCGAAACGAATGGAACGACAATCGTCTGCTTCGGGCAATTGATCACTTATAAGTTTAATGGTTTTGGTATAACCACCGTTATCTTTTAATATGGGTTTGTCTTCCCAATTCTTCTCAAATATTTCTTCTATATAAGTGGGTATGTAATCATAGTCAAATGATATTCTTTTCGACATGTTTTCATCCACCTCTCTATACAAGTTATATCTGGATTTCATCACACAATTATCATCAATATAACAGTTTAATTTACAATCAAAGATATTACCAATTAAGGATATTTCAGGATCTGTTTCATCTTCATCATTAGAAAAGCTGGAATAACTAGTAATTATTACATATCCATTTTCAACATTGTTTACTATTGTGTTGTTGTGGAATATCGTTTTTTTATTAATACCTATCGTAAAGCAACAGTCATAAAAAGTACAGTTTTTAATAATTAAAATTCCAGCTACAAGAGGTGGATAATCGCCAATAAACGTACATGAATTAAATTGAGATTTTTTATTATAAAATTGGCAATATGACCTTTCAAAAGTACAATTAGTTGCTATCAATTCGTCATCACCATCAATTTTTGTACCTGACGTTGTTTTTGATACATACAACATTATACATCTATCCAATTTCAAAACAGATCCTGTTTCCTTATAACCAGAATACCCCCCTATTCTAAAGACTCCATCATCTGCAGCTTTTCTACCTCGTGTTCTTTTTAGTGTCAGTCCAAAAAATGAACATTGATCTTTTTCTTTTAAATCAATATTAAACAAATTGAATAAGTCATCATTAATATTTGTGCTTCGATCTCCTTCGACATCATCATCTTTCACATCTCCAGATATGATTGTTTCATTAATTGATGGATTCGGTTTTTCACCATCCTTTGGATTTTTCGAATAGCCACCAATGATATTGATTGGTGTTTGAACATAATAAACCTTAAAGCATTCTTTTTCTTCATCGCTATAATTTACATGCTCTTCAGGGAATGGATCATACATAGGATAATAGGTGCCAGCCGCCAAATGGAAAGTTACGCCTGATTTTAAAGTAGACATGGTCGAGAGTGCTTTTGCAAAAGTGCTGGAAGGCATGGCATTCGCCCATGATGTACCATCCTTTGTTCCAGAACCATCCTCCTTTACATAATATTCACTTCTTGAGAATTCATCAGCAAAAACATTGCTGCAAACAATGAAAAACAATATAATTTCTAAGATTTTCTTTCCCATATTGATTTTGCCGTTATTCCTTAATACTTTTACTATTCTTTGTTTTTCCCAATTCCGTATGAAAGCATCACCTCATGGGTATTGGCTGGTAGTTGACTATCCGCACCTATTCCCAAATCGTATGAATAACCGAATCTGAATTTCTTGATGTCAAAGCCTAACGTGAATGCCATAATGTGTTGTTTCATCTTATCTCGCACGTCGGGTCTCCAGGTCACGCCTGCCCAGTAACTTCTCTGCAAGAAGAACAAGAGCGTGAGGTCTGCCACATTGGTATATTTCTGATGCATGTAGGTTAAACTTGGTATCATATCCAATTTCTCGCCCAACACGAATGGCACTGATACGTATGCGTACAATGTTCTTCTCTGACGTGTGTTTGATTCCTCTCCTGCCAATATGTGGTCGATTGAAGCTCCGAAGTTGAAATGAGGGTTGTTCAAATCCAATCCGAAACTGAAATCTGGACTGAGTACTCGTCCCGTATCATTCAGATAAGACAAATCAGATCTCTCACTATCATCGTCGAGGATGTTTGCCAAGTTGTTATAACTTAGTACATTAACTCCAGCGCCCAATCCCAAGGCAAGGATATTGTTCTTGTTTAGGTTGAACTGATAGTTGTAGGAGACCTTCACATTGGAGTTGTGATGTTTCACACCCATGGCATCGAATGTGTAAGAGAGACCGAATCCTGAGCGGATTTTATCCTCGTAGTCTGTAGCATTCAGTACGAATGTTTTCGGACCGTTGTCCACTCCCACCCATTGGATACGTCCATGCAAGAAGATGTCTATGTCATTTGAATTTCCCGTTGCTGCAGGGTTTCTGTTGACTCTGGAAAAGTACTCTTGTGTCAGTAGCATGTCTTGTTGCGCACTGAGTGTCATGGAGACACCCAACAAGCAGCACACTGCACCCAATATCTTTTTACTATATTTCATCTTCTCTGTTTTATGGAGGGTTCAATCAATTTATTTGGTTAGTCGTTGTCAATCTCTTTCAACTTTGCAAAATAGATGTTTTGAATGCCATTTTTATCTGACAAATAGTAAGGTATACCACCAACCACTACGAAGTTGATATCATTACCATTGCTATTGTACATATTTTCCAACATCACTGCAGGTTTTTTATCTGACAGATTCTTTTTATAAATATTATATCCCTTCAATTTAGCATCTTGGTTGGAAGAGTAATACAATGTATTATCAGACATCAAAACTGGATAATCTTCGTCTTTATTTGTATTGACAGACTCTTCATTAACTGGAGCCGACCAAGTTTTTCCATCTGCATTACGTTCAATGTACCAAATATCTTTGCCACCCTTTCCACCTTCCATAGAAGAGGTGAAATAGAGACGTTTACCTTTGTTAGCGATGAAAGGATTGAACATAGGTTCTTTTGTCTTTCCTTTTGTTTCATATGCCCATCGTCCATAGAACAAAGAGGAACCCTTGCCTTTTTCTCTTTGGCTACCATATCCATCGATTTTGAGTTCACCTTCAGACACCCATAAGCCGTTTTTCATTACCGATGAGCATAACAATCCGTTGGAAGAATAATATAAGACACCGTTGTATTCCGAGAATTGTCCGCTTATATGCAAAGCATTCAAATCTGAACGCTCCTCGCCCATTCTAACATCATTGTTAACATTAAAAAATGTTGTATATATTTTTCCTCCTCTTGTAAAGACCAATTGATCATTTATCACGGAGAGGTTCTCTACCTTTTCGTTTGTATTGACTGATGAACGTTCCATTGTATAGTCCGTCAAGAATCTACTCTCATAAGCGCTTATTCCATAAGCTCCTAAAATCAATATTGACAAAAAAATCTTTTTCATTATATTTTAATTACTTAAAAACTTCAATCGTTCCTTTTCTAATTCCTTCTTTAGGAATATCCACAACATAAATGTATATGCCAGGAGCCACCTGTTTGTTATTATTATCGTATCCATTCCAACCATCTTTGTGGTGGCATATCAGCATACCATAAAGGTCATATATATAGACTTCGCACCCTTTCATGAAAACATCGTTTTTCCCATTGACTGAATAAGGTGTAAAAAGAGTTGGAATATCTTTCTTAGATGCGGTGTATTCATGTGCACCTCTACAAGTATACTTTGGACGAGATGTTCCAATTTGATCTCGTAACAACGGATTAGCACCTTGTTTGTAACGCAAAGATTCACCTTCTGATGTTGAATCACAAATCAAAGGCAAAATAGGTGTAAACGAGTTACCCACATATTGCAGTTCTTCACTGATGAAATTTTTATATTCACTTTTAGCCACGAACAAATCTGTTTGTGATAATAGGTTCGACACACTTCTTTCCAATGGCAAAAGGTGAACATTGTATTCGGAGTGGAATGAACTTGAAGGAACCGTATTTTTAGAATGAACCTGTTTTCCAAAAATGTTTCCCATTAAATCCAATTGAGATGATTCATCCACATCAATCAAAAAGTCATTACAAAAGATAGTGTTATTTCTAAAGTTGCAATCTGTATTCTCTTTTGCTTCCACAGAAATCAGATTATCAATCATGAATGTGCAATTCGTAAAATTCCATTCTTTGGCATCTTCACTAGATAGCAGACTGAGCTTATCTGTTTCATAAAATGAAGAGGAAGAGACATTGACAATAGGATAACAATATATAAATGGAACATTCAAATGATCAAAAACAGAATTCTTAATCTCCATATTGGCATTATGAACTTGCAATGCACATCCTCCTTGAGTAAACCTACATTGCTCAAATGTCAGAGAATTCTCTTCCATTGATTCATAATTAAATAAATGGTAATCAGTGTTTTCTTCATTTTGTGCGCCAGCAAACGTTACTCCTTTGAAAAGAGTAGTTCCTGAAATGTCCAATTTGATGTTCCAAAGAGATGTGACATTGTCTTTAAAAGAAGCTGATTCGTCCTCATCATCATTACTAAGGATATCACCTGAAAAAATTGTAGAATACAACTTTGGATTATAAACAGGTTGATTTGCGTTTGAATATCCTCCAATAATTTTTATAGGTTTTGAAACAAGGAAGGTCCTGCTCGAAAAATTATCGTCTATATTATTAGCTTCATTATATACAGGTTTGTAAACTCCTTCAGCTAAATGGAATGTACAACTGTCACTTGTAAAGTTTGCCAAAACATAAGCAAACATATCCGCATCCATAGCATCATTCCACGAAGTACCTGTTCCCTTCCCTTTTGCCTTTTCACGAACATAATATTCAGACAAACTCAATACGGGTGTCACTAAAACAGGATACCTAGTAATTCTCTTGCAATTATCCAAGTCCACAAGTGTGTCATAGTAAAAGAATCCGACCTTTTCAAACATATGATCGTTCGTTTTTTTACCTTTTTCTTGATACTGTATGATGTCTATCGATCTAACTATGTAAGTATCAACATCACATCCATATTCATATGCTCCTGCACATGTTTGGGTTCCTCTTTCTTTCCATCTCTGATCATACAAAACTTGCGTTGCAGATCTCGGTACTAGAATATCATCTTTTGCTTCTTCGTCTACAACATTGACCATTTCTGCAAATCCGCCATAATCATAATTGAGAACATATTCGCCTATCACACTATTATAATTTAGTATAGACGTGAAATTTTCGATTTTTTTATCTGTGTCAGAAACTCCCTGAGAGTAGTTTTTATACGAAATCGGACAAAATGCATTATATTCCGTTTTTACTTTATCCAAGAAAAAATAATCCGTATTAATAAAAATGTTACCTATTAAGGATATTACATTTCTATGGGTTGCAAATAAGTCAAAATCAGGACAATTAATAACTGTA
Source organism: uncultured Bacteroidales bacterium (assembly GCA_902784425.1). Classification (GTDB taxonomy): domain Bacteria; phylum Bacteroidota; class Bacteroidia; order Bacteroidales; family Paludibacteraceae; genus UBA1181. The sequence continues at coordinate 35,612 of CACZUS010000015.1, read as the reverse complement.
TTGTGATAAAACTCCAATACATTATCCAACTCTTCTGAATCTAAATCAATAGCACTTACATTATAAAAAACAGAATTAGTACATGTGGCTGTTTTTCCCTTATCTGAGTAAAAAGAGACATTATTCACATCACTAAATGAGCATGCTGTCAGCTTCAAATTGCTTTTGAAAGACATGAATATTCTTCTAAGATTGTCGAAATAACAATCCGAAATATAAGTGTTGGTTACATTGGAACATAACGCACATGCCGAGGATTCAAAATAACATTCATGAATAGTTACATTGTTCCTTAAATTCAAATCTCCTGGAGAGGTAACACTGCACAAAATGTTATCAAGATATTTTTCTGCATCGTCGTTTCCTCCAGTAAAATCAATTCCATACACTTCACTATCACCTGCTTCTTTTTGATTGATCCATAGTACTTTCATTGAGTTATCTGATCTTTTTTCATGATCAGAATAATCATTTGAATCATTATTCTCATGATCACCGCTAAAAATAGTAAAATAAGAATACGGATCTGGTAATTCTCCTTCATAACGTGTGTTGTTAGAATACCCTCCTATCAATTTGACAGGTTTTTCTGTATAAAATACCCTATCAGTTGTAATGTCTGTTTTTTCCCCATTTATATTATAAATCGGTTTATATACTCCCGCTGCTATATGAAAAGTAGTGTTGGCCTTTACCCTCGGAAGGACATAGGCAAACATATCCCCACTCATTGCATTTCTCCAGGATGAACCATCTCCTTTACCATTTTTTTTCACATAATACACACTCCTCGTGGTATCACATAAAATGGTCTCTTGTGCACCTAAATTTGATACACAAAGCAAACATAGTATGATAAAATATAATATTTTGGCTATCCTATTATACATAATATTCCCATTCTCCAGCTACTAATAAAAACATATAACATAAAACAATATGAATGTACGATAACAACTAATTATATTAATCCGTTACAAAATTAATGTGTTATTAGAATGTTTACAAATTTTATTCTGTTTTTTTCCTCTTAAAGAACATCATTTGTTGTGATAAAATATATGTATATGGCAAACAAAAATTTTTTTCATAACTAGAATCTGTTTATTCCTTGAGAATCTCTACCGTTCCATGAATCTCTTTTCCACTTTTATATATCATCGTAAATATATACACACCTGCATCGGCTAGTGCTCCTCGATATTTACCATCCCAACCATCCATCGAATGGCAGACCAACAAGCCATATCGATCATACACATAAATCTCATAGCCTTTCATAAAGTGATCATTCTCACCATTCTGATCACGCGGAGTGAATGATGTCGGTACCTTCACCGTCTCCTCGTCACTTCGTACATACAAATCCAAAATAATCAGACTGTCACATCCTTTGGCATTGGTTAAATGCTTTTCATACGTATGCCATCCGATCGTATTTTGAACTGGCAAGTTAAAATCTCGATTCACGTAAGGTTGCCCAATGGTTACGGTATCTTTATAATTTGTCTCATTGGTTTCAAACACATTTAGATTCAATGCGATGGTACTATCACATCCTGCTATCGTTTTCAATGTCAGATAATGGTTGTTATACCCTACCTTATCTGCTTTGATTTCAAACCCATACTTCGTGTAGGTTTCATTCTGACAAATAGAATCCACCATGGCTCGCAGATATACCGAATCCACCTGCAATGCCAAGGTGAGCAACAAATCACATCCTGATGCATCGGTCGTTCTCTGCTCGTAATAATGCATTCCAACTGTCTGATAGGCCGCCACTGTAAATCCTTTGTCAAAATAGGATTCATTCTGACATACGTGCTCATATATCGTATCCTTCTTCATCGGATTCACATTCAAATCGAGCACCACCAAACTGTCACATCCCAGTTGGTTACTTAGGTATAACGTATCTCGTATCAAACCTGGAACATGTGCTGTAATACTGAATCCATTTTTATGATAGGTGGCTCCCTGACAAATCTGATCCTCTAGATGGGTGTGTTTCTGCTCTTTTGCAACTGTCAGGTGTAAGCGTATGGTCTGGTTGCATTGACCATTTTTCACCTCATGTGTATAGACTCCACTCTCTGCAACATCAAAATATTCACTGACATATCGTTCTCCGTAACAAATGGTGTCATATAAATCTACTTGATCGGTTTGATTGACTATCAACGCTTTGGATGCCGTGGCAGAACATCCATTATTGTTTGTGGCAACAACGGTATAGGTGGTCGACTCTGTTGGATATACTTCCAAATATGGGGTTGTCTCTCCTGTGTTCCAAACAAAAGTAAGCGATGAATCCAACAACTCTGCGTATGGTTCACAATAGGTAAAACGAGAAACTGGACGAACCGACAAATGTGCGTCTTTGCTATACAAATCTGGATTGCCAAATGCCATATCGTATGCCCACGCATAGACCGAATCATACTCACTACTGGTCCAATAGGTATCATAATAGAATGGCAACGCATTCCATTTCATAAAGGCTGAATCTAATACAGGCAGCAATGCATAAATCTCATCCAACTGACCTGCTGATGGCAAGAACCAACCTTTATCAAAATCAAAACTCCATGCGGCAAGTGTATCCACACGTGACTGATTCTCACGCATAATCTTCGTATTCTCATAGCCATTCCAATCTTCATGTGCGGCCAACTCATCGCCATAATAGCTTGAATCAATATGATTCGCTAATGCGGCAATATCAACCAGACGATTATCCCATATATAATAATTATACCCTTCATCCAATGCCACCATCCATCCAGAGCGTCCATCGGCATCCAATTTGAAGACAATTCCTTGCTCTCCATATTCATTCTTCACCAAGTCTCCTATTGTATATTTGGGTACCGTCACATTCGACAACTTCACAGAGCGTATCTGACGCACACATCCTCGTATATATCCTTTGTTCATTCCCATAATCTCTCCTGTATTCGTTACCACACAGAAATAGTAATCAGATAACTCGGAAGAGGAAAAATAATTGAACGTGTTTTCTAAAACATCATGATTAGATGGCATCGGAACTCCTCCGACCATCTCTATAGACTGGTTCACCTCATGCAAATTGGAATACAAGAGACGAAGTTCCCCGATAGCTGGCAAGTACCATCCGTTTTCAAAGTCGACCGACCATGCAACCGGATATTCACTCGCACCTCCCGTATTGCGTATAATGGCAGTATTTCCATAACCATCCTGATCGTTCATCACATTTCGAACTTTTGTGAAGTTTTCCAGATTAGGTATATCGTATCCTATTCCACCCCATTTTATATATTCATCTCTGTATATATCTGTCAAGTCTGCCACCAACGCATACCCATACGTTGGATCCACGTAAAAGACAACACCTTTCGCCTTTTTGTCTTGCGAATACCTATTCTTGCGAACAAAACTTCCACCTTCGCAATAGATGTCACCCACGGAAATAGCAATAGAATCGCAGTTGTGCATAATATAACTACCCGACTCTCCAATGGCTTTCAGCATCACTCTATCGGAGGCACAAAGAACGGCTTTATTCTCCTCCTCCTCTATTGTCACCTTCGGATTATCAAACACTGTCAATGCCAACACTACCGTACTGTCACAACCTCTCTGTGATTTCAAATTTTTTGTGTGAGTGAAATAACCAGAGTTTGTCAGTTTACCAAGATGAAAATCATATTTATCATAGGTTTGTCCCGTACATGCAGTATCCTGAATAAATTGATGATACGACATACGTGGAGAGACATCAAACGGAACTGCACCCGTTCCACAGCCATTCTCTCCCTTCAGTATGATTGTACCTGGTCTGTCATCCGTGAAATAGAGAACTATCTGAGGGGATTTTTCTCCATTGAGAACCACCGCATTTTCTGGAAGTGTCCATGAATAATTGGTAGAGTTGTTATCCGAATCAATGAAATAGGTAGAAGCCACACCCGTACATGGTGACGGATCTCCCACTATGTCGTTAGACAAATGAAGTGTCTCACTAATAACAAGTCTCAAGCATACAACACTGTCACACCGACGACTATCATCATGAGGAAAACGTAGTGTATCAAACAATACGCCCACAGGTGGTTGCATGATAGAGAAACCATACTCTTTATAATCTTCACCCTGACATATAGCAGCATCAATCTCATAGAATTGTTGCAGAATGGTCAATTCCAATGTTGTCTCTGCTGATTCCGAACATTGGTCAGGATTGAATATCATATTGCTATAGAGGGTCGTACCTACATTATGCTGTGGTGGTAGTTGGTAGTTATGTTTATTATAAGGTTCACCTTGGCAGATTGTATCTTTGAAATAGGTCTCCGTCATGTCATTTGCCGAAGTAATGAATGCGCTCTGTGTGAAGGAGCAACCGGTGACAGAGGTAATTTCGCAATAAATATTCATATCACCCATAACCATTTGGCGTGTCGTGCTGCACGTCGTATCTCCATTATCCCACCGATATGAAGCAAAACCTTCTGGGGCGGACACAGAGAAACTGTTACCAGAGCACTCCTTTATCTCTAGTTTGTTGGGCGCACAATGAGCAGTAAAATAGGCATATCCGAAATGGCCTAACAAAGCACAATCGTATGTGATAAACTGCACTTGCACCTCTTGATTGGAAAAGGGGGTCAGATCCAATCCCACTTTTGTCCAATCACGCCAACGAACAGCCGTCAGTCCACCAAAATAGTCTTGGAAACCACTTAATCCGGCAGCTGCAGAGACATCATACTCTGCACAATCAGAGACTAATTTACCCTCCTTATCCGTCACTCTCACCACAAAACGAGGTTGGAAAATAAAATCATGACCTGGGTCTTCCAGCACAACAGCAAAGTTGACAAACAACAATGAGTTATCAGGATCCACAATAAAGTGATACGCAATCGCCTCTGCTTCTCCACCAATTTTATTATTACCCAATCGAATGGATTTCAATTCGCCATTGGGAATGGTCATCAGTTTATCACCTGTGTTGGGGTCAGGAACTCTTTCAGTATTTAGGGTGTGACGATCTTCTACGATTCCGACTGAATCAAACGGATTATCAAAAACTCCTGTAAATCCTTCCACATAAGAAGCATGGATGTCTTGAAAATCAGGACATCCGTTCTGTACCGAGTATGCATAAGATTCATACGTATTTAATAAAGACGACAGAACCAACAATAGAGTTATGATAATTTTCCTTTTTTCCATTGCTTGCCAATGCGTTATGGAAATCATTACATGGTATTAAATTCAAGCGAATTCGATAAATTCACCAATCACACAGAAATTGTAGAATTTGATATCACTTTTTATTCCTGTTTGCTCTACGTCTTCTATATTCCGCTTTCATTTTAGCGGAACCAGACCCGTGAGCACCTTTTATATAAGAGGTCTTTTTCGCTTTTGTCTTAATCTTTTTCTCGTTTTTGGAAGGGCCGTCCGACGATTTGCGAAAAACCGTTCCATGTTCCAATATGTATTCTACTCCATCCATATATTGTCTTGTTTTTTTGTATAAGAATATGTGTCTTATTTTAAAGCGTCTTCTTAACCTACCTTCTCTACACCTAACTCTTTCGCTTTTTGCAGCATAAATTGATAGGCGGGTTCGTGCTCATTCGGAATAATACCATCTAAGATGGCATCCTTGATAGCCACTTTGATCTGACCAACAGTAGCGCAAGGTGTCAAGTTGAAGGTTTTCATAATCTCCTCGCCCGAAACTGGAGGTTGGAAATTACGTACACGATCCTTCTCTTCAATCTCTTTCATCTTACGTTCCACAATCTTATAATTCTCGTGGAATCGTTTCACCTTCTCCGCATTTTTAGAGGTGATATCAGCCTGACAAAGAATCATGAGCGAATCGATATCATCACCTGCATCAAATAGCAGACGACGAACAGCAGAATCGGTCACTTCATCTTCCACCAATGCAATCGGACGCATGTGAAGCAGCACCATTTTCTGCACAAACTTCATTTTTTCATTCATTGGCAACTTCATCCGTTGGAAGATGCGTTTCACCATTCTCTCCCCTACGTAATTATGGTTGTAGAATGTCCATCCCACATTATTCACCCATTTTTTTGTGGCCGGTTTACCCACGTCATGTAGAAGAGCAGCCCAGCGAAGCCATAGATCATCCGATTGGGCAGCCACGGAATCCAAGACCTGCAAAGAGTGCAAGAAGTTATCCTTATGTGCGCGTCCATCACGCTCTTCCGTACCTACCAAAGCATGGATTTCAGGCATAATGAGTTCCAACAAACCCGAACGTTCCATCAATTCAAAACCGATGGAAGGCTTTTTAGAAGCCATTATCTTATTCAGTTCATCCACGATACGTTCTGCAGAGATGATGGAGATGCGTTGTTTCATCTTTTGGATGGCTTCGAATGTTCCTTGTTCGATATAGAAAGAGAGTTGTGTCGCAAATCGAATACAACGCATCATGCGCAGAGGATCATCACTAAATGTGACATCAGGGTCCAACGGTGTGCGTATGATTTTTCTTTCGATATCCTGAACGCCTCCAAAAGGGTCTACCAATTCTCCGAAACGATCTTTATTCAAACATAATGCAAGTGCATTAATGGTAAAATCACGTCTGTTTTGATCATCCTCCAATGTGCCATTCTCAACAATCGGATTTCTGGAATCTGCACGATACGACTCTTTTCTTGCACCAACAAATTCTACCTCTTGATGAGCTAACTTAACTTGCGCCGTACCAAAATTCTTAAATACGGAAATCGTACTTCGTTTCCACGCTTTTGAAAAAGCCTCTGCAACTGCAATGCCGCTCCCAACCACTACAACATCTATATCCTTGGAGGGCCTTTCTAAAAATATATCTCTTACAAATCCACCGATCACATAACATTCCACACCAAGCGAATCTGCCACCTCTGAAATCAGTGTAAATACCTTATTGTCTAAGTAGTATTTGAATTCTTCCACAATGCTTATATTTTTGTCGCAAATTTAACGAAATTTACCTTTCTATGCAAACCTATCACAAAGGTGATTGTTCGGGAAAACATTTCCATTATCAGAAAATCATAAAAATTTCAAAAAAAAATTTTGATTCTATGAAATTCAATAATATATTTGTGAGAAAGGATTGAAATTGAATACTAATTAACAAAAACATATATATCATGGGAAAATTTGTAATCAAAAAATCAGCTAAAGGATTCATGTTCAATTTGTTGGCTGGCAACAATCAAGTAATTGCAACATCTGAGGTATACAGTTCTTTGGCATCTTGCAAGAATGGAATTGATAGTGTTAAGAAAAATGCAGTTGCAGCAGCTATCGAAGACCAAACAGTAGAAGGATTCAAAACAGAGAAAAATCCTAAGTTTGAGATTTATGCAGATAAGAAAGGTGAAATCCGTTTCCGTTTGAAAGCTGCAAATGGTGAAATCATTGCAACTGGAGAAGGCTACAAAGCAAAATCAGGATGCAAGAATGGTATCGAGTCAATCAAAAAGAATGCTCCAGAAGCTGAAATTGATGACAGATCAGCAGAGTAAGACGTTTTTATATACTTATTACACCAAAAAGCGACCCTCTTGAGGGCCGCTTTTTTTATGAAGGGTTCTACAAATCATTGGATGAAATTTATAGAACTTGCATTAACTTTTCTGATAATCAATCCCACCAGAAACTCCAGAATCTATTGCCTTTTATTGCTTCAGCCAAATAAGAGAAGTTGTCGTACCCCTGTTCAATAATATCGAAGCAGTAGGCATACATCTCCATCGCTGCTTTCTTTGGCTCTGTTGTTGGTTGAGGAAGAATATAACTTACCATGTTGTATGTTATTGAGACAGGTACGGCACCATACGTCTCATACCAATATTTTGAAACGGCCATGTGCTCTTCTGGTAGCGGACAAGCATTCCAAGCTCCATACGGCAAATAAGCCCAAATTTTCCATGGCTCTAATACTGGCACTTTCACTAAAACCACCTCTCGATTTGTCAATGCTATGTCTTCTGGCACTACAATTCTACTTTCCTCTATGGGATCATTCATGTAATGGTCAAATCTGTTGTCAGTATATTTTTTCGTTTTTTCTATTTCATTATATAAGAATGCTCGACCACTATCAACATTAGCTGATAATAGTTTTTTGCGAGTCGCTTCCATTAGGCTTCTTATCTCATCATTATTCAAACCTTTTAAATTAACATTAAAAGATCTTACGGCATCAGGTTCTAAAAGAACAGGAGTGTATCCTTCTAATTGTCCTTGACTACGCAATGAATCAATATAATTGGATGTGAATTCATTAAATCTCTTTTTTATTCTAACACATTCACATCCCGTTACAAGTTCCAAATATGCAATTGTCGAGTCTTTCTCTTCAACCACTTCATCTTTCGCTTTTTCTTTTGTATTGGTCTCTTCTGTAGATACTACAGTCTGATCTTCTTGCTTCACATCCCCTATTTTAGCAATGATAACTAAAACAAGAATCGCAACAACTAAAATAATTACCTCTCTCATACCTCATTAATGATATATTATCCAACTTCAGTCTGCAATATTAACAATTTTTCTTCAAATCCACACGTCAAACATAATTCTACCTTGAGATGATTTTAATATAAAAACAACAACGCATTCAATATGCAAGATATCGAATGCGCAGACAAATACTATTAACTTTTAAAACTGTTGACTACCTCGTTCTATTGGCAATTAGAACTTAGGAGCATACTTGCGAATCAACGCAACAATAATCATATTAAGAGCAACCATCTTGTATTATTTAAATTAGTATCTTATGTTTTTTAATTGTGCTGCAAAATTATGTTATAAAACATATATAAACAAATTTTTCTGCCGTTTTTTTTCTTAAAATAAGTTAATTATGTTTTTTAGGCAAATTCTAAATTTTGATTCGATCCTTATATTATACAGACGTACGAAATTTTGTAGAGGCGCACGGACGTGCGTCTCAATATGCAAACGACACCATGGTTTCGATTGTAGAGGCGTACGGACGCGCGTCTCTGCGGTGTCCGCCCCCACCCCACAAACAAAATTCGTCAAAATATTCGTCAACCAATTATTCTTACATTTTATTTTTATACAATGAATTTATAGAACGCTCCTTTTGTTATTTACAGATAATTTTACGAAATTTGCAAGATAGATTGGAATATTATTAATTATTCATTTTAAATAAGTAAAAACAATGGCTAAAAGTGCATTGCAAATTGCAAGAGCTGCTTATCAACCTAAATTGCCAAAGGCATTCAAAGGTGGTGTAGCTCTTAAAGAGGGAAAAGCAACCGAGTCTGTTGCTAACCAAGCAGAGATCAAAAAATTATTTCCAAACACGTATGGTATGCCTATCGTCACTTTCGAAGCAGCAGCTGCTAAGTTGGCTATGGGTGACTTCAATGTAGGTGTAATCCTTTCTGGTGGACAAGCTCCTGGTGGACACAACGTTATTTCTGGATTGTTCGACGGAATCAAGGCTTTGAACAAAAACTCAAAGTTGTATGGTTTCTTAGGTGGTCCTAGCGGTTTGATCGACCACAAATACATTGAATTAACAGCAGATATCATCGACGATTATCGTAACACTGGTGGTTTTGATATCATCGGTTCTGGTCGTACTAAATTGGAAGAGGAATCTCAATTCGATAGTGGTATCGAGATTTGCAACAAATTAGGCATCAAGGCTTTGGTTATCATCGGTGGTGACGATTCTAACACTAACGCTTGTGTGTTGGCTGAATACTACTTGGCTAAGAAGGCAGGTATCCAAGTAATTGGTTGTCCTAAGACAATCGATGGTGACTTGAAGAATGATCAAATCGAGACTTCTTTCGGTTTCGATACTGCATGTAAAGTATATTCTGAGGTAATCGGTAACATCATGCGTGATGCTAACTCTGCAAAGAAATACTGGCACTTCATCAAGTTGATGGGTCGTTCTGCTTCTCACATCGCTTTGGAATGTGGTCTTCAAACTCAACCAAACATCTGTATTGTATCAGAAGAGGTAGAGGCTAAGAAGATGACTTTGGCTCAAATCGTTAACAACATCGCCGACACTGTAGCTGCTCGTGCTGCTAAAGGTAACAACTTCGGTGTAGTGTTGATTCCAGAAGGTTTGATCGAGTTCATTCCTGAAATGAAAGTGTTAATCAAGGAATTGAACGATTTGTTGGCTACTGAATCAGATGTTAAGACTGCTGTTTCTAAACTTTCTGCTAATAGCAAGTCTGTTTACGAGAGCCTTCCTGAAGCTATCGCAAAACAATTGACATTAGAGCGTGACCCTCACGGTAACGTACAAGTTTCATTGATCGAAACTGAGAAATTGCTTATCGAGATGGTTAAGACTCGTTTGGCAGCTATGAAGGCTGAAGGTAAATATGTTGGTAAATTCTCTGGTCTTGGTCACTTCTTCGGTTACGAAGGTCGTTGTGCAGCTCCTTCTAACTTCGATGCTGACTACTGCTACTCTTTGGGTTACAACGCTGCTAACTTGATCGCTTCTGGCAAATCAGGTTACATGTCATTGATCAAGAACACTACTAAGCCTGCTGATCAATGGATCGCAGCTGGTGTGCCTATCACAATGATGATGAACATGGAGCAACGTAACGGTAAGCAAAAACCAGTTATCCGCAAAGCATTAGTTGAATTGAACGGTGCACCTTTCAAAGCATTGGCTGCTAACCGCGAGAAATGGGCAATCGAAACTTCTTACGTTTACCCAGGTCCTATCCAATACTTCGGTCCTTCTGAAGTTTGCGACCAACCAACTAAGACTTTGGCTTTGGAACAAGCTTAATAAGTTAGTTACTATAATAATGAAAGCGGGTGCGTTTGAACGTACCCGCTTTCTTATTAGAATTTACAATATCAATTTCAAAAGTAAATATGTACTTCCGCAGAAGGACGAAATCCAAAATCAAATTCAAAATTATTGTATTTATATTCAGATGATGAATATTCATCTTCGTTTTTCTGAATCATATGTACAAGAGAAATATTAAACAGACTCATTGCTAATCCAATACGTTGATTAGGTCGAATTTCAAATTGTGCTGGAACCAAACAAAAAGCAAAACCATTATATTTCAAATCTACACCTTCAGCATAGAGATTTGAGCCAACTTCATCTTGTCCATAGATCACCTTTGAATAGGAATCTTTTAAATGAACAAAATACGCTCCAAATTGTGGAACATAATAGAATTTCTCACAAATTGGCACATAATAAGCTAGCGTTGGTCCCATACCAATTTGTTTACTTTTCATATCTATAATATTATTAATATTATTTGAATAAGAACCTTGCAATTCAAAACCAAGTCTAAAATTTTTTGCAACAAATCCATGTATACCAACACCTGCACTCATTTGAACAAAAGGATCACCTGCTACTGTTTTTACTTTATTATTATTATTATTATTCTGAACCGACTTGGTTTTCGAAATATTCACCCCAATCATCGTACTTAGAACCTTATCCCCTTTTTCCTGTGCGTATGTACCCAATGAAACTGTACATAGCAGTAATAAAATCATTATTTTTTTCATAAACCTATACTTAAATTAAAATAATGCACAAATCTACAAAAAAAATAAGACATAATAATACAAATGTAATAAAACTAAGCTATCCAAAACTTCAGTCCTTCTGAAGTCTGCAACCACTCAACTAAGACTTTGACTTTGGGACGAGTTTAATAAGTTATAATGAAAGCGGATGCGTTATTAAACACACCCGCTTTATGTAAGTATATTTTTCAGTTCAAATCAGAAAAAAATATGCACCCCTATTTCTGGTTTTACACCTAAATCAAAAATTAAACCTGTTGTTTCATGTTTTCGATTTGACAATCCTATAGCAGAATCTATAATAGATAATTCATCTTTCTTTTGGAACAAATCAACAAAAGAAAAACTAAGTATGCCCATTGTCAATCCAAGATTTTTACAAGGACGCACTTCAAATCGCACTGGCTGAATTTCAATTCCAAAGCCATTTTTTATTAATTCATAGGATGAACCATAATGAAAATAAGATCCTGTTATATTCGATTGTTTAGTAAAATTCGTATGCATAAAATAAACACCAAGTTGAGGAACATAATAAAATTTTTCAGCCAGAGTTACATAATATGCGGATACCGGACCCACTAAAACCATTTTCGCTTTTTTCAAAGAATCCCCTTCATTCACCTTATTCATTGAACAACCAGCATCTATTCCAAATCTAAAATTTTTTGCCACAAAACTATGTATTCCTAAAGACATGTTCAACGTAATTTCCGGATCTGACTTCTCTATTGTTTCATTGTCTAGAGATAACTTAGAACGTGATACATTCACTCCGATTAATGCACTTACAAACTTTTCCCCTTTTTCCTGCGCGTATGTACCCAATGAAGTAACACATAGCAGGAATAAAATCATTATTTTTTTCATAAAATTCTATACATTAAATTATAACTACATGCAAATGTATAAAAATGACGTTAACAAAACAATAAATAACATCAATTTAGTCAACATCAATTGATTACAAATTTCAATAAAACCGTTTATTCCCCAATATCACCCAGAAAACAACCGGAACTCCCATCAATGCTGTAACTGCATTGACTGGCAACACATAGCCATTCTGTGGCAACTGTGATATGATGTCACACAACAACATCATACAACTGCCAATCAACATTGAACATAAAACTACCTTTCGATGAATGGATGTATTTAACATGGCTCTTGTGATATGTGGTACTGCTATTCCTACAAACCCAATGGGGCCCGTGAATGCTGTTGTGACTCCCGTCAACAAGACCGTTGCCAATATGATCAGAAACCGACAAGGTGAAACCGAAACACCCAAACTACTCGCATACTCCTCCCCTAACAACAAGGCATCCAATGGCTTCAACAAATATATAACAATCAACATCCCCACAATCATCACAGGCACTATCACCCCAATTTGTTTCCAACCTGCTGTCGACAAACTACCTAGTGTCCAATTGATAAACAACTTAACCGAATCTGGATCACTTAAATGCTGCAAAACACTTATCAAAGCCGTCGCTATCGTTCCCATCATCACACCCACAATCAGTAAGGTAACCGTATCTCTCACACGAAAAGAGGCCATTATAACAACGATGAACAACAGCAACGCCCCAATCATGGCAAAAATGACACTTCCCCACCTCATCAGATAGTCTGACAGGGTAATACCCAATAAAGAAAACAGCATGACAAAAATTGCCACTCCCAAGGTTGCCCCCGAACTAATGCCCAACACATACGGACCTGCTAAAGGATTACGGAAATAGGTTTGCATCAACAAACCTGAAACGGAAAGCGCCACGCCCACCAACACAGACAAAACAGCCTTGGGAAGCCTAATATCAAATAAAATAGAGGAATATAGTGGTGAATTGCCATCTATCGCCTTTTTCAGCTCCGCCAAAGGAACATTCACACTGCCAAAGCATAAATCGACAAAAAACAAAGCCACCAACAAAATCGATAATAATACAATGGCAAAGCCTGTTTTATGCTCCTTCACCCAACTCATTTCAAACGATCAACGTATATGGTTTCATACTCAGGAAACAAATCCGGATGCAAGACCGAAACAACATCACCCAACAACAAATCTGGATGTGCCACAGCACTCTCATAAAAATCACTGATCACAGCATGTTCTCTTTTCTTTGAACGTTTGTTGAAATTATAAACATTCTTTGTCTGAACAGACTTCAGCAACGATAAACGTCCATCCAACTCATCCAAACAATCAGCCTGACAATTCATCCAATAATCTGCATTCTGAAACTTCGTCAGCAACCATTCCAATCCACAAGTAACCGTCCCAACCATCGTATCCGCCAAGCAGAAAGTTGCATTGGCATCCTGATACAAAGCAGACATATACCCATCTCCACCCGTCAAATACCAGGTGTCACCATAACTGCCTGCTGCAAAAATGGTCGGCTTGTTTTGATCAGCCATTGCCAAATGCTTCCATGTTTCATACTTATGTTCTGTCTCCAAAAAGAGAGAATCAGCCAATGAATATTTATCAAAAAACAAAGCGAAGAATTTAATCCATTCAGCCCGTGCTAATGCTGTTTTTTCTTTCCATTCATGACAGACAATCATAGAACAATTAGCATCCTCCACTTTTTCTCGTTCGTCAGAAAGAAATAAGATTTGAGGATGAGCCATCAAAAGCCGTTCTTTGTCAATTTGCATCGTTTTACCTAATTCTACTATCTTGTTTGATTGAATCAATCGATAGATGGAGTCGCAATAGACATAGTCTGCACTGCATATACCACATAATGATGACAATTCATCCAACATATTCAGAAACTCCAAATGAGTCGTTGTATTAGTTGCCATACGATTAACAGGAATACGTATCTGCAAAACCTCCTGTGGTAAAATCAACGGAAGAGTGTCATGATACAAACAAATGGTTTGTTGAGAATCTTTTTCTGTATTCAACTTTATGAGGTATAAATCATATTCAGAAAGATAAAATGCAGAAAACTCCTTAGCATATTTTAATTCCACATGCTCTGCACACTCTGTCAGAGAATCCACATTCATAATATTATTTTTCTCATCCGTCACATTTGCACACGAAACGAGAAGCAGAAAACTGACGACAATAATTAAATTATGTTTCATACGACCAAAATTTGAATACAAAAATAGAAAAATTCACCAATAATTTTATTTTCCTCCAATTTTTGATTTAATTTTGTACGATAAAACTTCTAAACGAAAGAAAAAAAAATGGGTACGACTAAAACTCGAGCTATATTTATTGATGTTGCAAGGAAGTTATTCGCCGAAAAGGGAATAGAAAATACAACTATGCACGATATTGCTTTGGAGGCACACAAAGGCAGACGTACACTTTATACCTATTTTAAAAGCAAAGATGACATTTACTATGCTGTGATTGAGAGCGAACTCTTTCAGTTGGCTCACAAACTGCAGAATGAAATGCAAAAAAACATGAATCCGCCTGAGAAACTAATGAATTACATCTATGTCAGAATGGATATTTTCCATGAGGCTGTGATGAGAAATGGTAACTTACGTGCTAGTTTCTTTCGCAACATACACATCGTAGAGAAAAGTAGACATCGCTTGGATATCACAGAAATGAAGATGTTGGAATCCATTCTTTTAGAAGGAAATCAAATGGGTTATTTCAATGTGAAGAACCCTAAATTGGCCGCCATGTTGATTCAATGCTCCTTGAAAGGATGTGAGGTGCCATTCATTCGTGGCGATTTGAGACCTTTCTCCTACCCCGAAAACAGAAAACACATTTCCGATTTTATTCTTAGCGGATTGGCTAAATCAATTGGAATAAAAAAATAAAATCATTCACATTTTGTGAAATTTTTGAATCTTTTTTGATTCGTAGAGACGCACGGCATTTGTGTAGAGACGCACGGCCGTGCGTCTCTACGTTGATTCCCCTACCCAACAAACGAAAGAAATGGAAATCCCCCCAAGGCTCATCAACCCTTATTTTTTACAATTAATTTTATCACATAAAAAAAGAGCCGAAAATCAAACGATTTTCAGCTCTTAGTGACCCCGGCGGGATTCTAACCCACAACCTTTTGATCCGTAGTCAAATGCTCTATACAGTTGAGCTACGGGGCCGTCCCGTATGCATTATTTTCAAATGCGATGCAAAGGTACTACTATTTTTCTAATCGACAAATTTTTAAAACCATATTTTTTGATATTTTCTACAATTCGTTCCTATTTTACTGAATGACATTCATTTAAAAAAATTTTAAAATATCACCACCTATATAATAATTAGAAGATTTCCCGATAAAGCATAAAATTACTATTTTTGTAAAAAACTCAATTCAAATTGATGGATATTCTTTTCCATATCATGAAATGATTGAGTCTAAAAACATAACAACATTAAACGATGACCAATAGAGAGTTTGAGATATTGTACAAGAAAACATGTTTAGAAGTGGCTGACAAAGCATTAAATGCAGCCCTATTAAACACTAAATTGATGATTGCCGAACTGATGAATCCCTACTATGAAGACCAAAGGCAGGAGATTGAAACCACCTACCTTAATATGCTCAACTATGTCATCAATGCGGTTCCCGACCCTGAACAGGAATCCATCTACAACAAAATACAGATTCGAATTCTCGAACTGGCTGACACTGTTCGCGATATCTTCTTTACCAAAGAATCCAACAACATCGTCTACCAGCAAAAACGCACATCGTCGGTGCTCCATATCAACTTGCCACAAGACGCTTACCAGACACTCGAGCATCTGCCAAAGATATTTCAACGGCTGTGGTTGACCGACAAATACCAAACCGATTTCACCGAACAAGTAAAAGCGCTATTCTCCAATCCATCCATACCCAATATGGACAAAAGCGCTTTCGTATCAGCCATCACGCTGGCTCTCATTCGCACATTCGACATGGATAAGTTTCATATCCTTTTGGATCTCATCAACCATGAATCAAAGGATATCAAACAAAGAGCACTAATCGGTCTGATTTTCTGCACAAACATTCATTATCAACGAATACCATTGTACAAACAACTCAACAGTCGCATCAACTTCATCTTCCAAGAAGAGTCGATGGCGGAGAATTTACAAAATACGATCATACAAATTCTGTTGAGTAACGAGACCAATAAAATCACCAAGAAGATGAACGAGGCCATTCCTAACATCATGAAGGATGTGCCACTTGAGGATATGAAAAAGAACCATCTCAACTTAACCGATTTCATCAATGAGGAAAATGAGATGTCCATCACCAACCCGAAATGGAAATCCATCATTGAAAATTCGGCTCTTTCTGATAAGATGATGGAACTCTCACAGTTACAAATGGAAGGTGGAGATATCTTTATGAGTACCTTCTCCTCCCTAAAAAACTATCCTTTCTTCAACACGATAGAAAACTGGTTCCTCCCCTTCTTCTGTCAGGAAATCGCTCAGAAATATCCAGCATCCAATAACGACAGCAAGTTGCCAGAACTATTAAAAACCAGCATTTTCTTGTGTAACTCCGACAAATATTCGATGTACTACTCCATAGGTCAAATGCCATCCAACTATTTGGATATGATGCGAGAGACTTTTCAGATGGAAAAAGAGCAACTGAACGAGGCGAAAAACGATCAAAACTTGCTCGACAAATACTCAGAAGAGAAGATATTCGCAAGAATGTACATCCAAGACTTGTTCCGTTTTTATAACATCTACATTTACAAAAACGACTTCTCCAATCCATTCCTTTCCATCAAGGAGTTTGCGAACAACCTTTTGATTCGAAACAATGCGAAGTCGCTGACAATCATCTTAGCCATTAGTGACTTTTACATAAAAAAAGAGTATTATCAGCAAGCCATTCAACTACTTCAATCCATCGAGAAAGACCATCCGACGGATTTAGACATTCTCCAAAAGATTGCCTATTGTCATCAGCAACTGAAGGAGTATCAAAAGGCCATCACCTACTACGAAAAAGCTGAGACCATACAATCCAACACATTGTGGAATCTACAGCATTTGGCCTACTGCAAGAAGTGTCTGAAAGATTACGAAGGATGTTTGGAGACATACCGAGCATGCGAACTACTCTCGCCGGAAGACCTAAACATTCAGTCCAACATAGGCTCTTGTCTAATCAATCTGCAACGATACCACGAAGCCTTAAAGATCTTCTTTAAAATTGAATATTTAGCACCAGAAGACAACCGAGCAGCCAAAGCCATCGGTTGGTGTTCATTTGTATGCAATAAATTAGATCAAGCTGAGAAATATTACCTGAAGACAGACGAAAAGAAGAGAAACATTTCGGATTGGATGAATATCGGTCACATTCAACTCTGTCAGAACAAACGAGAAGAGGCCATTCGAAGCTACCAAAAGGCATATTTAATGATAGAAAAAGACCCTCGAAAGTTTGAAAATCTCTTCAGTGAAGACAAGATGCACCTAATTAACAACGGTCTTCCACAAGAGAATCTTTCGTTGATATGCGATTACATATTATATAAGGTTGAAGAACTATAAGAGATCAAAAATCCATTTTATAAAATTTTCACATATTCATTTTGCATCCTATCGAGAACTATTCTCTTACACTTTGACAGAAAGAAACCGTAAAATAGAACAAAAAGAAAACCAATCGACTACTTTTTGTTATATTTTAAAAGTATTGCTTTCATAATGACATAAAAATTCCAAAAATTTAGAGCAATTTATTTGGCTAAATCAAATAGATTTTTCAAATTTGCGTAACAAAAAATTAAGCTTAATTAAGAATTAATAATAATAAAAAAATGATGTCAAAACAGATTATCAGCAAGCGATTGAAAGACGTGAAAGTCCTTCTAATGGTGTGTATGATTTGCTTGACATACAAATAATTAGGTGACTGTATCTCGAAAGAGGTGCAGTTTTTTTATTTTGAAGAAATACAAAACAATAAATATTAATAACAGTAATGGATTCAAGTGAGGTTTTTGTCGTTGTATTGGTAACCGCCTTTATTTTGGTGGCAGCTGGCGTATGTATAGGCTGGCTATTGGCACCAAAATCTACCAATGCGCAGAAAGGAGAACCGTACGAGTGTGGTATTCCAACAAAGGGTACTTCATGGATGCAGTTCAAAGTGGGCTACTATCTCTTTGCCATTTTGTTTCTAATGTTTGATGTGGAGACAGTGTTATTGTTTCCATGGGCAACCATCATGCAATCATTAGGAGCAGTAGGCTTGGTTAGTGTGCTCTTCTTTCTATTCATTCTCATCCTTGGTTTAGCTTATGCATGGAAGAAAGGAGCGTTAGAATGGAAGTAAAAAATATTAAAGTAAAAAGCATGAAGCCGGAAGACTTCAAGGATACTGAATATCTAGAGCAGTATGTTGAAGAGCTTCGCAACAATGGTGTTGGTGTCGGATTAGGCGTTTTGGATGATTTCATCAACTGGAGCCGTTCTCATTCTGTATGGCCACTTACCTTTGCTACAGCGTGCTGTGGTATCGAGTTTATGTGTGTAGGTGCAGCGAGAACTGACTTTGCTCGTTTCGGATGGGAGGTTACGCGTAACTCTCCACGTCAGGCAGATGTGATCTTTGTGGCAGGTACGATTGTTCACAAGATGGCACCTGTATTGAAACGTTTGTACGACCAAATGGCAGAGCCTAAGTATGTGATTGCAGTGGGTGGATGTGCCATCAGTGGTGGACCATTCAAAAACTCATACCATGTAGTACAAGGTGTGGATAAGATTATCCCTGTCGACGTATACGTTCCAGGTTGTCCGCCAAGACCAGATGCCATGGTTTATGGTATGATGCAATTAGAGAGAAAAATCAAAGTGGAGAAATTCTTCAAGTTACCTTGTCGTAAAAAGGAGGAGAATCCATCCAGTGACAATAACCTTTCAGAAACCAAGTAGGAAATGAAAAAGATTAAAGACATTATTTCTTCTGCTGCTTCTGGTCTTACAATAGAAGAGCTACAATACCCTACGGTCTGTGTTTCTCCCGAACAACTTCGCAAAGTTGCACAAAAATTAAAATCTGAAGGATTTGACGTTTTGTTGAACCTAACAGGTATGGATTATAAAGACAATTTCGGTGTCATTTATCATCTTACCTCCACAGTAGACAAGATGGCTATGCTCGTCTTGAAGGTTCAAACTCCAGATCGTGAAAAATTAGAAATACCAACTGTAAGTGATATATGGGAATCAGCTAACCTTTACGAACGTGAAGCTTACGATTTCTTCGGAATCAAATTCATCGATCATCCCGACCTTCGCCGTATTTTCTTACGTGCCGATTGGAAAGGATTCCCATTCCGTAAAGATTACGATGCTAATCCCGAATTGAACCCTGTTCCATTCATCAATCAAAGCATCGATGATATGGAAGACATGCCTACCCTATCCTTTGATAAGGATGGCAAGTTGGTGACTAAGCACAATCAATTGTTCGAAAATGGCGAATATGTTGTCAACATTGGTCCTCAACACCCAGCCACTCACGGTGTGCTTCACCTTCGCGTATCTTTAGAGGGTGAAATCATCAAAAAGGTGGATCCTAATTTCGGATACATCCACCGTGGTATCGAAAAGATGTGCGAGTCAAAGACATATCCTCAAATACTCCAATTGACAGAGCGTTTGGATTATCTTTCAGGTACGATGAACCGTCATGCTTTCTGTCTTTGTGCTGAAAAAGCATTGGGATTGGAAGTACCAAAAAGAGCACAAGCAGTTCGTGTCATCTTCGACGAGTTGACACGTATCGCTTCCCACTTATTAGGTTGGGGGTGTATGTGTATGGATATGGGATCTATCACCGCCTTCATCTACGGTATGCGTGATCGTGAAAAAATCATGGATATTTTTGAAGAGACAGGAGGTGGACGTCTGATGGTAGGTTACAATGTAATCGGTGGATTGGCAGACGAAGTCAGTGATAAATTCATCTCTCAAGTGAAGGAATTCATTCCTTATATGAGAAAGATGATCAAAGAGTATCACGTTTTGTTCTCTGAAAACCCTATTGCTAAAGGACGTATGCAAGGAATGGGTATCTTGACAAAAGAGCAAGCTGCATCATTAGGTGTGACAGGACCTTCAGGAAGAGCCTCTGGTTGGTCGTGCGATGTTCGTAAAATCGAACCGTATGCAGGATATGACCAAGTAGACTTTGAAGAGGTACTACGCAGTGGCGGTGACACCTACGACAGATATTACATTCGTTTGGATGAGATAGAGCAATCGCTTCGTATCATTGATTATCTAATCAATCATTTGCCAGACGATGGATTCAAAGCAAAAACACCTGCCATCATTAAATTGCCTGCAGGTGAATACTATCAAAGAGTTGAGAATGCAAGAGGTGACTTTGGAGTCTACATCAACAGTACGGGTGACAAGAATCCATACCGTGTGAAGTTCCGTTCACCTTGCATGACCTTGATCTCTGCTTTAGGTCCGTTGTGCAAGAATGAGAAGATTGCCGATTTGATTATGATCGGAGCCTCTTTGGACTATGTTATTCCGTGTGCGGATAGATAATTCTTATAATTGACAAACAAAGAAAACATTTAATATGTTAGAATTAGATAACTTAGTATCGAATGTACATACGGGGCTGATGGAAGCTCTCCCCAATTGGGCGGCATTGACCATCGAGTACATTCTAATCGGAGTCTTGATGCTAGCATTATATTGTATATTAGCATTGATTCTCATCTTTTTGGAACGTAAGATATGTGCACGTTTCCAATGTCGTCTTGGACCTAACCGTGTTGGTCCATGGGGTTCGTTGCAGTTGATTGCGGACATGGTGAAGATTTTGCTGAAGGAGATCGTCAAGATCAGCAAATCAGATAAGATTTTGTTCTTTACGGCTCTTTTCCTTGCACTAATTGGTTCGCTCTGTACATTCGGAGCATTGCAATTCGGAAAAGGATTAGCTGCGATAGATTTTAACGTAGGTATTTTCTATGTTCTAGCCATTTCATCATTAGGAGTGGTCGGAATTCTATTGGCAGGATGGTCAAGCAACAACAAGTACACCTTAATTGGAGCCATGCGTAGTGGTGCCCAATTAATTAGTTATGAATTGTCTGCAGGACTCTCCATTCTTACCATGATGATATTAGCAGGATCATTAAACATCTCGGATATCATCAACGGTCAGGCTCATTCATGGTATATTTTCCAAGCACCACTTCCTGCACTTGTCGCATTCATCATCTATTTGATTGCCGGACATGCAGAGACCAACCGTGGTCCGTTCGACTTACCAGAGGCTGAATCCGAGTTGACAGCAGGATATCACACAGAGTATTCCGGTATTCAATACGGAATGTTCTATTTGGCAGAATATTTGAATATGTTCATCATCGCTGGAATTGCCACAACAGTCTTTTTAGGCGGTTGGCAACCCTTCCAAATCAATGCGGATTGGGCTGCAGGATTCAACGAAGTGATGGGTTACATTCCAAGTTACATTTGGTTCTTAGGCAAAGCCTTTATGTTGGTATTATTAAGCTTGTGGGTAAGATGGACATTCCCACGTTTAAGAATCGACCAATTACTTCATTTGGAGTGGAAGATTTTAATGCCAATCAGTTTATTGAACATGCTTGTAATGGCTGTTTGGGTATTAATTTTCTAAAATAAGAAGAGATGATACAGTACATTAAAGATATTTTATCCGGCATCAAGAACCTTCTGTTGGGTATGAAGATTACGATGATTAATTTCATTCGTAAGCCAATAACAGAGTGTTATCCGGAGAATAGAGGAGTAAAAGTATACTCCCCTCGTTTCAGAGGTGAATTGATCATGCCACACAATGCGAATAATGAGCATAAATGTACAGGTTGTGGTATATGCCAAATGAATTGTCCCAACGGCACCATTACTGTTAAGACAAAACAAGTTGAAATAGGAGAAGGCAAAACCAAGAAGGTACTCGACCAATATCTATATGATTTAGGAAGCTGTACATTCTGTGGATTATGCACGATGGGATGTCCTCAAAAGGCTATTGTGTGGAGTAACAATTTCGAGCACTCTGTATACAGACGTGAGAAGTTGGTGAATCAGCTCAACCGTGAAGGTTCAAAGCAGGAAGAGAAGAAACCTGTGACACCTCCAACTGTTGAAAAGAAAGTTGAAACTCCAAAAACAGAAGAAACAAAAGATGTTAACCCTAACAATCAATAGTATGGAATATATAACAGCAAGTAATATAATATTTGTCATATTGGCATTCTCCATACTCTTTTTTGGAGTAATGACAGTAACATCGACAAGAATCTTACGAGCAGCCACATCCCTATTCTTCGTATTGTTTGGAATTGCAGGTCTTTACTTGCAGATGAATTACGAATTTTTGGCTGCAGTACAATTGTCGGTATATGCAGGAGGTATCGTTGTTCTCTTTGTTTTCGCTATCTTCCTGGTTAAGAATCTAGGAGAAGAAAAAGAGAAATTATCCAAGTTCAAATCCATAATGGGTGGCTTAGCTGCTGTTAGTGGATTGGCGATCTCTTTATCCATCATTCTAAAAGAAAAGGTATTTGTCACTGCAGATACTGTTCGTGCAGATGAGATTGCTGCCAGCATCGATATGAAATGGGTCGGTGATACATTGATGGGCACAGAGAGATTTCAATACTTACTCCCATTCGAAGCTGCCAGTGTTCTTTTGCTAGCATGCATCATCGGTGGCTTAGTTGTTGCACAAATTAATAAGAAGGAGGAAGAGATATGAGTTTGCCATTAGAATGTTATTTAGTCGTAAGTACACTCCTATTCTTTATTGGAGTGTTTGGATTTATTGTGCGTAAGAATCTAATCAGCATACTGATGTCCATCGAATTGATATTAAATGCCGCAAGCATTAATTTCATCGCTTTCAATCGATTCTTATTCCCAGATCAATTAGAGGGATTTATGTACAGTTTGTTTATAATTGTTGTAGCTGCTGCTGAAACAGCCGTAGCAATTTCAATTATCATCAATGTATATCGCAAGAAGAAGAACATTGATGTTAAGAGTATTAACGAATTAAAATATTAATGATATGGAATTTTTGAATTTAGCACCCCTTGTATTGGCCCTGCCATTCGCCATGTTCCTTATCATTGGCTTGTTCGGATATAAGATGTGTCCGAAATTTGCAGGTATTCTTGGTACATCTGTATTTGCCCTCACCTCCATTGTTTGTTATGGTATTGCCATTCAATACTTTGTAGCAAACTATGGTATGGAATATCCAAAAGAGGTTATATTTAACTTTGATTGGTTACACATTACTGAAAATCTCGTTATCAGTATTGGTTTCTTATTAGATCCTATCTCAGCCACCATGTTGATTGTCATTTCGACAGTCTCATTGATGGTTCACATCTATAGTTTAGGATACATGCACGGAGAAGAAGGATTCCAACGTTATTACGCTGTGCTTTCTCTATTCTCCTTCGCTATGTTAGGATTGGTTGTAGCAACGAACATATTCCAGATGTATATCTTCTGGGAGTTGGTGGGAGTTTCTTCATTCCTACTTATCAGTTTCTACTTCAAGAAGCCATCAGCTGTTCGTGCAGCTAAGAAGGCATTCATCGTAACGCGTTTCGCTGATATGTTCTTCTTGATTGGTATCTTGATCCTCTCCTACTACACTCAAACATTCGACTTTGGAATCTTAACAGAGGTTATAGACGGACAAGTTCCTATTGTACATGATACGATGGGCGGAATCACATTAGGTGGTTTGTCTGTTATCTCCATTGCAGTCTTCTTAATCTTCTTGGGTGGTGCTGGTAAATCTGCCATGTTCCCATTCCACATTTGGTTGCCAGACGCAATGGAAGGTCCTACTCCAGCATCTGCATTGATCCATGCTGCCACCATGGTGGTCGCTGGTGTTTATTTGGTTGCCAGACTATTCCCGATCTATTCGTTTGAAGCTCCAAGAGTGTTGGAAGTCATCGCTTACATCGGTGCCTTTACTAGTATCTTCTCTGCCATCATCGCTTGTGCGCAGACGGATATCAAACGTGTATTGGCCTTCTCTACCATTTCTCAAATCGCCTACATGATGGTGGCTTTGGGTGTTTCCGGTTTCGGAGGTGAAGAAGGATTGGGTTATACGGCATCCATGTGGCACTTATTCACACACGCTATGTTCAAAGCTCTTTTGTTCATGGGTGCAGGTGCTATCATCCATGCTGTTCACAGCAACGAGATGGATGCTATGGGTAACCTTCGCAAGAAATTACCTATCACACATGCTACATTCCTTATCGCATGTTTGGCAATTGCAGGTATTCCTCCATTCTCAGGATTCTTCTCTAAAGATGAGATTATCGTAGCTGCTTTCGAAGCTAACAAATGGGTCTTCGCTGTTGAGTATATTGTTGCAGGTTTAACTGCATTCTACATGTTCCGTCTCTACTTCAGAATCTTCTGGTTCGGTGAGCCTGATAACGGATTCGAACATGAGCCTCACGAAGCACCATCCACCATGACCATTCCTTTGATTGTGTTGGCTGCCATTACGGTTATCACTGGTATTTGTTGGGCATTCGGCATTCTACAATTCTCTCAATTGGTATCATCAGATAGTTTAGGCTATGCTATTGAAACTCATTGGTCAATTGCTCTCTTAAGTATTATGGCAGGTTTGATTGGTATCTGTGTTGCTTATATCTTGTATTTCAAGAAAACAGGCAGACCAAACACTGTGGTATCTTACATCAAACGTCCTTATATATGGGCGTACAACAGATTCTATATCGATGAGATCTATTTGTTCGTCACGAACAATATCATCTTTAAGAGAATCTGCGAACCGATTGCTTGGTTCGACCGCCATATCATCGATGGATTTATGAACTTACTAGCTTGGTTTACTAACAGTGCATCAGAAGGCACCAAAGAGGTACAAGATGGAAATGTTCAAAGTTATGCATGGGTATACATTATGGGCGTCATCGTCATCACATTACTATCCATACTTAACTATCTATAAAAACTGTAAAATAGCACGACAATGAATATATTATCATTATTTGTAATTATTCCTCTCATCATGATGGCAATCATCTTTTGCATCAAAGGAGAGAATAAGAGTTTGATTAGAGTTGTGATGTCGGTGGGTGGTTTGGCTCTTCTTGCTGTATCTGCCTACCTCACCATCAATTACTTGAAAATGAGAAGTGGTGGAGATGACAGTGAGTTCTTATTTACCAACACTCCTTTGTTGTGGTTTGAATCACTCAACATACACTATGCTGTAGGTGTTGATGGAATTTCAGTAGCTATGTTGCTCCTCTCCTCCATCATCGTTATTACTGGTGTATTTGTTTCTTATGCCATTGAAGATAAAGTAAAGGAATACTTCTTGTGGTTCCTAATGTTGTCTATCGGAGTATTCGGATTCTTCATCTCACTAGACTTGTTCACCATGTTCTTGTTCTACGAGGTGGCTTTGATTCCAATGTACTTGTTAATCGGTCTTTGGGGTAGCGGTAAGAAAGAGTATTCTGCCATGAAGTTGACATTGATGTTGATGGGTGGTTCTGCCTTTTTGATGGTAGGTATCTTGGGTATCTATTACAACTCCACACCAGATGGTGCACTTCGCACATTCAACATACAGGAGATTTCTCAGAATGTAGCAGCATTAGCCAACAGCGGTGCTGATATGAGTTGGCAAAACATATTCTTCCCTCTCACCTTCATCGGTTTTGGTGTGTTGGGTGCTATGTTTCCATTCCATACATGGTCGCCTGATGGTCACGCATCAGCCCCTACTGCAGTGTCAATGCTTCACGCAGGTGTATTGATGAAACTAGGAGGTTACGGATGCTTCCGCGTTGCTATGTACTTAATGCCACAAGCTGCTAGTGAGTTATCTTGGATCTTCATCATCCTAACAGGTATCAGTGTGGTTTATGGAGCCTTCAGTGCTTGTGTACAGACCGATTTGAAATATATCAACGCATACTCATCTGTAAGTCACTGTGGTTTGGTGTTGTTCGCACTCTTAATGATGAACAAAGCTGCCATGACAGGTGCTATTCTACAGATGGTTTCTCACGGTTTGATGACAGCCTTGTTCTTCGCCTTGATTGGTATGATTTACGGACGTACACACACTCGTGATATTCGCGAGATGGGTGGATTGATGAAGGTGATGCCAGTACTTTGCGTCTGCTACGTTATCGCAGGTTTGGCTTCGTTAGGTTTACCAGGATTGAGTGGATTCGTTGCTGAAATGACCATCTTCGTAGGTGCATTCCAACATCCAGATCTATTCCATCGTATATTTGTCATCCTTGGTTGCAGTTCAATCGTTATCACAGCTGTTTATATCCTTCGTGTGGTTGGTAAAATACTATTCGGTCCTATGCAAGACCCTCATCACGAAACATTAACAGATGCTGTATGGTATGAGAAAGTGGCTGTGTTCAGCTTAATATTCGCTATTGCTGCCATCGGTTTATGTCCATTGTGGTTGTCTGACATGATCAGCGAAGGAATTGAAAACATAGTTAAAATATTCTGATTGCTAAAAATTATAGGATATGGATTATAGTAATTT
Organism: uncultured Bacteroidales bacterium; assembly: GCA_902784425.1. Lineage (GTDB taxonomy): Bacteria > Bacteroidota > Bacteroidia > Bacteroidales > Paludibacteraceae > UBA1181. Next base: position 8,391 of record CACZUS010000015.1, on the reverse strand, counting down.
TCTAATAATGAACCACGAAATCTCTTTAGTAGTGGTTTTGATCATAACTCTGTTAGCTGATTTGATTATTGGTGGCAACAAAAAAGCATTCCAATACTTGGCGCTTGGTTTGTTTACCATCCACACAGTGTTAGGATTCACTCAATGGGGAAACGTCGGTGATGAATCCTCTTTCGGAGGCATGTATATCACTTCTGATATTCACAGTTTCGTTAAGAACTTTTTGAATCTCGGTACAATCTTTGTCTTCTTATTCGGTTTTGAATGGAACAAGACAGAGAATCAGAAAAATTGCGGAGAGTTCTATTTCTTAACGCTCTCTACCCTATTGGGAATGTATTTAATGATTTCATCAGGCAACTTCTTGCTATTCTACATTGGTTTGGAAACTGCTTCCATCCCTATGGCTGCTTTGGTTGCTTTCAACAAGAGAGAAAGAGAGTCTGCTGAAGCTGCAGCAAAATATGTTCTTACTGCTGCCTTCTCTTCTGGCGTGATGTTGTTCGGTATCTCTTTGATTTACGGAACGTGCGGTTCTCTCTATTTCGATGAGGTATTGGTTAACTTCTTCGACTCTCCTCTTCGTATCATGGCTACCATCTTCTTCATAGCTGGTTTAGGTTTCAAAATCTCTTTGGTTCCATTCCACTTGTGGACAGCCGATACGTATCAAGGTGCACCAACTGCTGTTACAGCATACCTTTCAGTTATTTCAAAAGGATCTGCAGCTTTCGCTTTGATGTGCATCCTTGTAAAGGCATTCTCCAACTATCCTGATGTATGGCAATCATTCTTGTGGTGGATTATCGTCATCACCATCACAGTAGGTAACTTGTTCGCCATTCGCCAAGAAAACCTTAAGAGATTCCTTGCTTTTTCTTCCATCTCACAGGCTGGATATGTGATTCTAGGTGTCTATACAGGTACCGCTCAAGGTATGGCTACAGTGGTCTTCTATTTGTTCATCTATATGTTTACCAACTTGGCTGCCTTCGGTGTTATTTCTTCAATTGAAAATAAGACTGGCAGACTTAACATGGATGATTACAACGGACTCTACTCAACCAATCCTAAGTTGGCCTTCGTGATGATGTTGGCTATGTTCTCTTTAGGTGGTATTCCAATCTTTGCCGGATTCTTCAGTAAGTTCTTCATCTTTGCTGCTGCAATGAGAGAGGGCGAAACATTGTTGGTGTTCATCGCTTTGTTAAATACCGTCATCTCACTCTTCTACTATCTGAAAGTGGTGAAAGCAATGTTTATCAAAACTTCTGAAAATCCTATCGAGAATTTCAAAAGCGATAACATGACTCGCATCGGACTCTTCATCTGCACAATCGGTATCCTTATCTTAGGATTGATCAGTCCAATTTACGAGTACATCAACGGAATCAGTTTCGGATTCTAATTCCGATACGAATACAAATTGAAAGGTTGGGATTTTCATCTCAACCTTTCTTATTTTAGGCATTGCCTATAATATTCCAATGAATGTTTAGAGACGCGGCACGCCACGTCTCTACCGTAGGGATGTGGCGTGCCGCGTCCGTTTTAATAATGTGCCGCGTCCGCTGTGCCCTCCTTTGTTTAAAACGAATTGATAATACAACACAAAAAAAGGGCTATATCATCGATATAGCCCTCTGTAAGATGTCGCACCGCGATTAAGTTAAACTCCTCTATATAGGATTTTGATGTGTGTCAGCCTTTGTAATCCACCGTGCTACAAGAGCAACCCGAAGGCGTGGCCCGCCATTAACTGATAGTTGACATCAGGGATTGTTTTAATTTGTTAAGTTTAACAATCTTCTAGGGACGATGCGACAATACGTTAAATATCTCTTTTTACAAATCACCAATACTCTTCATCTTTCAGAAACCTCATTGGTTCTTTGTTTTTTCCTATGTCTCAAAAATAGAAGGTTCTTTTTTATTATGCAAATAAAATTCCTATTTGTTTTTTCATTTTTTTCATGTATATTGCAAAGGTTTTGCGTGTCTGAAACCTGAATTTAACAAGAAAAAGTGTGTTAAAAAATGCCTTCTAAATTATATTTAATACCTAATACGTTGGGTGAGTGTGAGATAAATCATGTACTCCCCTCTTATGTAGTTGAAATTATCCGCAGTGTCAAACACTTTATTGTCGAGGATGTTCGTACGACTCGCAGGTTCCTCAAGAAGGTGGATTCCTCCATTAACATCGATGAATTAGAATTTTTCACGCTCAACAAGCATACTTCACCCGAAGAGATTGCTGGTTATTTAACTCCGTTGAAAGAGGGTTTCGATATGGGTATCATCTCAGAAGCAGGCTGTCCTGCTATTGCAGATCCTGGTGCTGACATTGTCCGTATCGCACAAGAAAAGAACTACTCAGTCGTACCATTAGTTGGTCCGTCATCCATCCTTTTAGGGTTGATGGCATCTGGCTTTAACGGTCAGAGTTTTGCTTTTGTGGGCTACCTACCCATCAAAGACAACGAACGCACACTACGTATCAAACAATTAGAAAAAAGGGCTCACTCAGAACGTCAATCGCAAATATTCATCGAAACGCCCTATCGAAACATGAAGATGTTCGAAGAGTTGCTCTCCATCTGTCAGCCGAGCACTAAATTATGCGTTGCCTGCGATATCACACTGGAAACTGAATATATCAAAACAAAATCGATAGCTGAATGGAAAAAATGCAAAGTCGAAGACTTAAGCAAACGACCTTGCATCTTTATTCTTTATTAAATACTTGACTCTATCACGCCACCACCAATCACATAGTCGCCATCATAGAAGACGACTGATTGACCAACGGCGATAGAGGCTTGGTATTCATCAAACTCCACCCTCACCCGATCTCCGTCAGGAATGATTGTGGCAGGGGCAGGTATCTGAGTAGAACGCATTTTTGCCGTCACTCTCATTTCCCCTTCAAGTGCATCAAAGGCTATCCAGTTTAAGGAAACGGCCGTCAGTGATTTTCGGAATGTTTTAGCTTTCGGACCTACCACCACCTCATTCGTTTCTTTTCGTAATTCTAACACATAGAGTGGTTCTGGGGCAGAAACACCCAACCCTTTTCGCTGTCCTATTGTATAATTCCAGATTCCTTCATGCGTACCAAGCACATGCCCTTCTGTATCGACTATATTACCATTCATAGCCGACACATTCAACAATTCGTTGTAATCTCCTTCGTAAAAATCCTGACTATCCGGTTTGTCTGCCACATCAAGCCCTGCCCGCAAAGCTAATTCGCGTATTTCTTCTTTCGAATACTCACCCAAAGGAAGCAAGACATCCTTCAATTGACTTTGTTTCAAACGATAAAGGAAATAAGACTGATCTTTCTGCGTCATTTTAGCACGTTTAAGAAGGAAACGGCCATTCTTTTCCTCTATACGGGCATAATGACCCGTAGCAAACTTATCAAACGAGATACCATCCCGTTTTGCAGCGAGGGGCAATATACCGAACTTCACCATCGCATTGCATCGCACACACGGATTAGGTGTACGACCAGCCAGATATTCGTTTCGGAAATTTTCGATGACAATCTTTTCATACTCCTCGGCACATTCGAAAACGTGATACGGAATACCTAATGATTGTGCCACTTTCTGAGCAGATGCGATATCCTCCTTCTCATCAGGTCCGTAACATGCACCATGAGACGAACATTTACTATGCGACGAAGTTTTGATATTCGGACGATCTTTCCATATCGACATGGTACATCCTATCACCTCATGTCCCATTTCTTTTAATAACAAAGCTGCCACCGAAGAGTCTACTCCGCCTGACAAACCAACTAATACTTTCATATAAACAATTCAATATAGGTGGGTATTATAATACATAAAAATCGTCGAAAAATTCGTTCAACCCACAATACAATATTTTTAACGATAAAATTCTCTGCGAATTTAGGCTGAAAAAAAATTTTGGCAAAAAATATGAGAAGGAAATAGGCATAAAATCTACACAAGCCCAGAAAGGGCGACATATTACAGGCACGGGTGTAAACCCGTGTGACATATTACAGGCATGGGTGTAAACCAGTGGGGGCGTGAACCCAACGAAAATGGGACGCACAACAATGTTCACAAATTTGTGAATATCGAATAATTGTTTTATTTTTGCATTCAAACATGAAAGAATATGATAGTAACCTTTGAACAAGACTACCTTCAAGAGCTCTACGAACATGGTAGAGCAAGTGACAAGAAACATCGTTACCAACCTCAGATGGTTAAAAAATATACTCGAATTATTGACCTGATGATGGAAGTGGACAATGTAATGGGTCTTGCTAAATATGGTGGGTTACACTACGAACACCTTCATGGAGATAAAGAGGGCTTATCATCTGTAAGAGTAAATGATCAGTATCGAATTATATTTCGAGAGATTATGCAAGAAAAGAAAACTATAGCAGAAGTGGTGAGCATAACTGAATTGTCCAACCATTATAAATAAGTTACTTATGATACATATAGAAGGAAAAGACGACAAGATGGTTGCAAACAATCTGGAGCCATTATACCTCACCCATCCAGGGGAAGTAATCAAGGATGAGTTGGAATATCGTGGCATCAGCCAACGTCGTTTGGCTAATGAAATAGGCGTTCCTGCCAGCCAACTAAACGAAGTGCTTAATGCCAAACGACCATTAAACACAGAGATGGCCCTACTTATTGAAAAAGCTCTTGGAATTGATGCCGCGCCTCTTCTATCGCTACAAATGAAATACAACATCCTATCCGTCAAACGGAACAAGTCATTTTTGAATCGACTGAAAGACATTTCTCAGATTGCAGCAGCATTGTGATGTATCTGATTAACAAAAAAATTTTTTCAGTTCTGTGTCGCCCTTTCAGGGCTTCGTCCCCACCCCTCATCATTTCCAAACAGGGGCTTACGCCGCCTGCCTATGGTGTATCGTCCCTTCGGGACTGGGGACAGTGCTATGGGTACGGGTGAAGCGTTTTTATTTTGTGTGTCCGATTGAAACCACAAATTGAGAATTTATCACCACCCTTCACACCACACATCTACACAAGCCCTGAAAGGGCGACATATTACAGGCACGGGTGTAAACCCGTGGGGAATATTGATGCCGCGCCTCTTCTATCGCTACAAATGAAATATAACATTCTGTCCGTTAAGCGGAACAAGTCATTTTGGAATCGACTGAAAGACATTTCTCAGATTGCAGCAGCATTGTGATGCATCTGATTAACATAAAAAATTCTAATCAGTGTCGCCCTTTCAGGGCTCCGTCCCCACCCCTCATCATTTCCGTGCAGGGGCTTACGCCGCCTGCCTATGGTGTATCGTCCCTTCGGGACTGGCGGTGGCACTATAGTTATAGAAAGAGTGTGTATTGTTTTGTGTGTTATATTCCCTTCGCGCTCCAAACCAAGTAGAGCCTGCGAATCTTTCAATCTCTTTTCAACTTTTTTTTAATTCCCTTTAAAAATTCCATATTAATACATACATTTGTTCTGGTTAATGAATGGCATCTTATGCAACAACATTCGTGCGCGTAATAACAAATACAAATAGAATGAGATTGACATACTAAAAAATGTGATTCAATGTTTTCAGACATCATCAGAAATATGAAAAAATTATTTTACATACTAACCTTGATCGGCTTATGTTCATGCTCCTCAAATAATATATGTGGTAAATGGGAAACAGAAGATTTTTTCGTTGTTGGAGCGACAGACCAAGAACAATCAGCATTTGTGGCTTATGAGAAGAATGCCATTTATACTTTTTATGAAAACGGTCGTTATGAAATAGAGAATCCATGCAAAAACCCACCGACAAAAGTTCCCGGACTGATTCTCAATGAAGTTGGCAATTACACTTTTACAGACAATAAAGTGACACTTGTATCAGACACCATTGTTTTATATGAGATAGAAACAGAAGAAATAATGATAGGTGTCAAACAAAGGACTAATGTGCTTTCTGTTGTAAATTGCAAAAGTGATAAATTGTCGTTGCAATTAGATATTCCAAGCAAAGATCCTCGTCTCAGGAAAAGTGCTCATACAGTTCGTAATATGAGAAGAATTGAATAATCTTTTTATCGCCGTTTCTTCGATGATTTCAACATCAGGAAACGGCTTTCGTTTTCAGTATCACCTTTTGATCTTTGAAGGTGGTTGCAAACAGATATACATCTCCCCCATCCTTTAATTTCAGTTTGCTTTTAAGTTGCTCTGCCGACATTGGGAAGTTACGCACCGCCACATTCGCTTGTCGACAATCAGAAAGATGCTCCTTCAATTGTTGCTTGTTCATTGTAAAACAGGAATCCACCTTAAATCGTCTCCCTGGAAAATCTTCAATCAACGAATCCGATGTGTAAAGATGACTGCTCACACCTAATTTTCGTACATCAAAACGCTGCGTCAGTATTTTAAAAGCCCCTGCTTTCATCACCGAAGCATACGGTTCATATAGATAACTCTTCACTTGATCAGCCAACAACAAACCACTCTCCTGTTCCTCCTCCCATTCATATTCAAAACGTTCCATCCGCTCTTTCTTCAGATTAACACACACTACTCGTAACGGTGCATGGTTTTCTCGTGTCAGATGAAACAGTAGTTCCTTGCACTCATTATGTACTGAGACAATATGCAAATCGGCTACCGACGAAAGCTCCTTTAATGCCAGTGTGATATCCAACATTGGTGAATACTTAATCCATACGGATGGTGCTTTCTCCAGCAACTGTTCTTTCATCTCCAACAGATTAGGAGAACAATCGGCAATGGAGACCACCTTTCGTCCCTTTTCATCCCTGCGTGCCGGATCCATGTAGATAACATCCACGGAAGGCAATTGTGTCAGAACAGTAGTCGACAAGCCATTCACCACTCGTGCATTCAAATGCAACAAAGGGAAATTATGTTGCGCCAACTGACATAGATGTTCATTCTGTTCCACATAAATAGCTTGTTGGAAATTCCTCGCCATAAAAGAAAAATCGACACCCATGCCTCCCGTCAAATCGACAAAAGTATTAGAAGGCGAAATCAACGATGCCTTGTATTGTGCCGTCAGTTCTGATGAACATTGTTCCAATGAGAGATGTGGAGGATATAGGATTTCATCTACGAGAGACCATGAAGGCACCTTCTTCTGTGCCACCTGCCAACCTGCGATCTGCTGAAGAGCAAAGGTGTGCATATCAGAAGAAAGCTGACTTTTCTGCAAAGCCAGCTTTCGTACATCCTCCTCTCGATGAAGACGGATAAATTCTTTTATTTCATCGGTTAAAATCAACTAAAGACAACCGTTTTATTTTTATATGAAAGTACTTTTCGATCAATATGTTTCTCAACCGCACGCGACAAAACAATCTTTTCCAAATCTTGACCCTTGTGAATAAACGATTGCACGGTATCCTTATGCGTTACACGCACCACGTCTTGTTCAATGATCGGACCTGCATCCAACTCTGTGGTTACATAGTGACTTGTCGCACCAATAATCTTCACGCCACGCTCATAAGCTGCATGGTATGGTTTCGCACCTATGAATGCAGGAAGGAAGGAGTGATGAATATTGATAATCTTATTCGGATATGATTTAATCATATCTTCTGAAATAATCTGCATATAACGAGCCAAAACAATAAAGTCGATGTTTTCATTGCGTAACAACTCCATCTCTTTTGCCTCTTGTTCCATTTTGTTCTCCTTGGTAATTGGGAAAATATAGAATGGAATGCCAAACTTTTGTCCGATCCACTCCAAATCTGGATGATTACTGATGATCAACGGAATTTCCACATGCAAACCACCATCCATGTAACGTGAAAGAATATCAAACAAGCAGTGAGACATCTTCGAAACGAAAATAGCCATCCTTGGTTTGATATGAGAGAAATAGAGATTGTAACTCATATCATACTTCTGGGCATATAGTGTACTAAAATAGTCTTCTATCTTTTCTCTTGGAATGATAAAGTTTTCCAAATCCCATTCAACACGCATGAAAAATGTATTCTGTACATAATCCACATGCTGATCCAAATAGACGATATTTCCTTTATTAACATTGATAAAATCCGTCACTGCCGCTAAAATCCCCTGTTTATCGGGACAATGCATCAAAAGAATTGCCGTTTCTTTCTTTTCCATCTTTAAAATTTATTTACTCTACAAAAATAAGCATCTTATGCGAGAAAAACGAAGTTACTCATCAAGAAAACAACAAGAAATAGGCTGCAATCGCCAATTGGGCTATTAATATTGCTGGTACACCCAAGAAAAACTTCTTATGGTTCGTTTTGTGTCGCAACATATACATTGCCAACAAAGCTCCTACCGAGCCACCCACTGCAGCCAACAGGAGCAGTGTGGATTC
>CACZUS010000014.1 GCA_902784425.1 uncultured Bacteroidales bacterium | reverse complement strand
CATTTTTCTTTTCAATAGCTTTTTTTTCATTGTTAATTGATTCCATAATTTAAATCATTTAGTTAAACAAATAAATTCTTCGGGACAAAGATAATGAAAAATGATGTGAGTGACAACGAAAAATTGTTTGTTAGTTTGAGTAGTGTTAATATCAGGAAAATAAGGAAAACACGTTATTTTCATATTTTAATCGAATCATAGTCTTGGGACCGTTCGAATTCTTCTCCACATAGACATTCGCACTATTCTTTAAAACATACCAGTTGCCAATTCTTCAGTGACATTGTAGTATTCTGGGCGAGTCAATAACAGCACCGTATCTGCATAAGCTTCAATCTGCTTAATTGCCATAATAATTTTATAGCACAAGATTCATGATTTACATTATCAGCCATATTGGACAGTTCAATTCTCTGAACTGATTCAACATAAACTATGTCAATTTGATTTTCATTTTTTCAAACATTCAATCTCTTTACGTAGACTATCTATATTTAAACGATGATCACAATAGAACAGTGGGGATCTCTCCGTCTTTGAAGTTTTTCATTCTCTAAAGGAATTCTTGATAGCTCATTGTCATATCTAAAGCTCTCTGTTTTATTTTATTTTGTATTTCTATTGGACTTAGAACTAGCAATTCTCTTCCGAAAGATGATAATGTTCTAATCAATTCATAATTACATTTGCATTCTATCGAAAAGAAGTCTCCGCATGTAAGCTTAGGATATTTCTCTCGTAAGGATATTTCGTTGTCGCCAGAAATAGTTTTCTGTGATCCATGCATAGGTTTAGTTAATATATAATCTTTGGAATAATCACTTACCCAAAAAACAATGTGTAACATAGGGTTTTCTGAATAATTAGAAACACCAATAATATCATCAAAATACTCATCAAAATCATCAGGTGGATTTTTATAACATTGATTTGTGGAAGGTTGAATTTCTACAATACGATCTAGTGGGAATGTCAATATTTTATCATCATCAGTCGCACTACCAACAAGATACCAACGATCATTATACTGTTTCAAAAGGTATGGGAACAATTCAACATTTTGGGGCTTATTATATCCAAAACGTTGGTAAGTTAGAAGAACTACTACACGATTTGATATAAAGTCAAAAATCTGACCTAAGATATTGCTATTCTTCAAATATGGATTGTTGCTAAAACATATTATGCGCCGCCGTTCCTCAATGTCGAGGCGTTTTTTGAAGTCTTCGAGCCACTCAAAATTTTTCAAGCCATCAAATTGTCCGAGAGTCGAAAGAGTCTCTTGCAAAAGATTTTTCTCGTCGTTGGAGAGTTTCTTTGTGAAAATTGAAAATGATGGGTCTGCATAACGAAGACAATGTTTCCCCGCAGCAGAATACCTCTCTATCTCAGCGAAAAACATCTCATATTCGATATAATTGAGATCCTTTTCAATCATACGACGGGTAACAGGTTTCACATCTATTGATTCAAGCTTTTCGTTGCACTTCTCTGTTAAATCATCAAGATTATAAAAATGATGACGATCAGAAAGAAGTTCATCAAGGAACTTAATACGGGAGAGGGCGTTCTTATTGGTGGGCATAATTATTTATCAGATTGATTGTTAATCACTTCCCAATGACCGTTTTTGTCGGCACCAATGCGGCGAATCATACCTTCTTCGCGTAACTGTTTTAGCATTCTTTTAATAGTTGCAGGTGATTTACCTAATAATAAAGCAAACTCCTTATAAGTGCCATAAGGATTCTTAGAAATACAAACAAGCAATCTCTCATTTGCTCTAACATTTACAGGGTCATTTGTATTTACAGGGTCATTTGCCGTGACATTTACTGGGTCATTTGCATTTACTGGGTCATTTGATCTGACATTTACAAGGTCATTTACCGATTGTTTATTGCTCGGCTCATCTTCGTCAGGGTAAAATTCTGCCATTGCTTCCATGTCGGGTTCTTTGCCCAAGGTCGGAAGTTTTAGAAATGTACGGTCGTATTCTTCCTTAACAAAAATTTCAGGTTCGGTGTGATAAACCTTTTTCCAAACGTACACAATGCCATTGAGACCACTTCCAGCACGCTCGCCAAAACGAATGAACGAAAACATTTTCAGCAAAGTAGCATTTCTTGGATCGGATACTCCACCTGCCAATGCCTCGTTCTTTGAAATTCTCATTCCGCCTGGATTGGCAAACACAAAACCATCTTTGTTTTTACTAACAACAATTCCCTGACGTCCGTAATAATCGGCGTGAACAAGACAATTAGTAACCGCCTCTCGCAGAAGTCGATGTAGTGGTGTATCATCAACGCGCTGAAAACCTTTCACAACAAATGGAATTTTCAGGTCCGACTGCAATTTGGTCAGAATTTTCATTGCAAAATCAAACACATTACCACTCCAATCGCCCGACGTCGACACTATGCGGTCTTTCCATTTGGCAACACCTATAACATTTCTGTCTTCTTGATAATCAAGAAAATACTGAGGAAAACGGCGTGTAATTTCATACTCGTAGCCAAACATCAACAGTCCCGCCTCTGTAGGATGATATTTGCCATCTTGAGCAGCACCAGTGGCCCTGATACGTCGAAGGAAAATCTCATCGTCGAGAGTGTTCCAAAGGTGGCTTGGGTTAGTCAATTTAAACATCTGACGGTAGCCCCTAACAGTCTCCATATTCAAAGCCGTCAGGTCAATATCCTCCACTACAACAGCATCGAGCGGCGAAATGCTTGAATCCCTTAACATTGCACCGACCTCTTCGGCTGTGCAAAGGTGATCGCCCGTGCCAAAACGCTTATAAGTGCCATTACGCGGGTCAGAGCCTTTATAAACAGGTCTAACGGTGCGTTCCGCCCTTGGTATTTCCACAACAAGTATTTGCTTGTCATCCGCGTCGAGAATATAAACGCATTTCTCCAAGACGATGTTATGGCTGATCTTCTGACGGTTGTTGACAAGTTTCCAAAAAGTGTCTTTCATCTTTGTGGCATCTTTTAAACCGTCATTTACAATGAGTTTTCCGTCTTTGTCTTCTTCGACGCCAAGGATAATCACGCCGCCATCGCTATTTGCAAACGCGGAATAACTTTCCCAAAAAGAATCAGGAAAACCACCCTTCGCACTTTTTCCTTCCAAGTGCGAGGATTCGGGATGGGATAATATGGAGGTGAGGGTTAGCATTGTGTTTATTTTATCAGTTCACATAAACGGTTTTGCTTGTCGCCGACATAAAAACCTGTCATTGTATTAGGGTCGATTTTTATTGTTGCTCCATTAAATGACAAATTCTTTTTTATAGTGTCAAAAGATGTTGCCCGATTGAAAACAGACGTCACCTCCTTGATAAAATTCGAGTATGCCGCAGAAGTCCAATAAACAGAATTGTTCAAAACAGGATAAACAATATTAATTGTGGTCATTTTGGTAGATTTTTTCTCTTTGAAAAGGTCGAATCCCCCACCACAACTGACATAAAAATTGTTGGATACAAGAGACCTATCGTGAAACTTATCTTTTGAAACTTTGAAGATTGAAAGGTTGAATCGCAAATTGGGACGAATCTTCCTAATGAGAGATTCAATACAATTTTGACGGTCTTCGCTATTTATATCAAATTTTAAATCACTTGATTTCAATGTAGTAAATATTGAAATTTGAAATGGAATTTCAACATTCAGTTTTTCAGGTAATAGTGCATCAAAAATATCCGCCAAATTCTCATTCATCATATTTGTATCAGTCAATATATAATTGTCTACCAATGCAATAGAATTACAAGGAGAAAAATTAAGGACACTTTTCCAACTTTTTATATATTCATCGTTTTTGTCGATTGCTGTTCCATTGTCAGAAAAAATATCTTTGAAATCCTGGATATTTTCGGGACAAATTGCCAAAACGCCACATTCGTTCATACAATTTCGGCACTTCGTAGAATCACAACAAGTCAAATAATAAGCCGTGAGATGAATGTCGTTTGATTTGTTGATGTTTTCGGGCGTTACAAAATCGCCAAGTTTCAAATGGATTTTTTGTTCACTTTGCATTTGCGCAAGTTCTTTTGCCCAAACGGGGAAATCTTTCTTGGGCTTAACTCCGTATGACAGAGGCAAATCCTCACCCGAAATATCTAAATGAAGGATTATATCCGACGAAAAAATCAATTCTTTAATACACATCCAAAGCCTGAGTTCTTCAAAACTTTCCTCACAAAACTTCCATTCTGCAATCGTTTTGATGCAGTGATCAAGAAATTTTTTCTCACAATAGACGTGTTTACGGTATCTTTCTGCCATACAACCTCCTTTTTTACATCAATTTCCGAGAAAGTTTGGTTGCCTCGTCAAAGAATCCACTACCAAAAGTATCGTCAAGGTAGCCATCCTCGCAAATCGAAATATTCTTTACAAGCGGCTGATTCTCTTTTTCTGCCTCCTCCTTGGTGTAAATGTACGAAATAGAAACGTCGTTTTTGTCAAGTTTTTGTTCTGCATCCACCACCCCTGCAACCAAAAGTTGTAAACGACGGATTAGATACTCGCTGTGAGTTTCTATGATAAACTGAATGTCACGCTCCTTGTATGCATTCACAAACATATCTGCCAATAAAGACTGATATTTCGGATGCAAATGAATTTCTGGTTCTTCTACAGCAATGGTCGTACCACGCGGTGATATTTGAATTTGAAGCAAAATAGAAAGTAATTGAGTTATACCATAACCTTCATCCGCCAAAAGTCTACCTTTTTTGTCATCGGACGTTTTGTGTAAGCGAATTTTTGCGCCTACCCCGTCTTCGTCCATTGAAAAAGAAACAGAATCTCCAATTCCGAATTTCTTGACCCATTTGTTGATAAACGTCCCTTTGTGTCTAGTCTCCATATATACTTTCAGCAATATGGTGAAATCATCTTCTTTGTCAAGTGGATAGAGACGTTTTATTGTTGCACGGGCAGAACTAACATAAGTCATTGAGCCATTAAAATGAGAAGAAAAGAGAAAACACTCATTCAAAAACATACCAATAAATTTCGTAAACATTTCTACTGATTTGTGTGTGCATCCCACTGCAAATACTAATCCATTGTTTGATTCTCTAATATCATATCGGTAGAAATTAGTATTCTCTGGATACATTTTTTTATTCAAAAACATAGTAATAATGTATGCCTTTTCAAATTTTGTTTTAGAATCTAGATTTAAAATTACACTAAGCCATTGTTCGTTTAACATTTTTTCTATGTCACTTATATACATTTCTGATTCTAACTGTTTGAAATATTCAGAAAAAGTTTCTGCATCACTTGACATGAAATCATCCAATACATCTTTGATGGAATTATTAAACGACTTAACATCAACATCTTCTTTTGCGTTAAAAGTATTTTCTATGAAGTCAGATAAATTACAATCATTGAAATATTTTTCAATATCGTTCTTACATATTTTGTCCAAATCTGCTAGTACGGGAATGAAAAAGAAAGATTTGTCTGTCAATATTTTTTCAATTATATCAAAATCTGTTTCATTACAGATAGGTTCTATTTCTTTTTCTTCCCATATTTTGCAAATATCTCTCCATCTTGTTTCTTCCGATTGAAAAAGAGTGGCGTAATCTTTATAGAGATTGTATAGTCTCTTACACTCTTTTTCATTATAATTTTCACAGGAAACAGAAACAATATCTCCGGCCCCGTAATCTATTGTTCCGTTTTTTATGAGTGAGTAATGAATACTCTGGAATACAGAGAAATCAAGGAACTTCTTTATGAGATTAACATTAATTCTGCTGGTATAAAGTCTATAAAGCTTTTTCGCCACTTTTTCCATGTCGTCTTCTCTGTCTATATTTATAGACTTATTGTCTTTATAGTATTCGGGTAGGCGAGATGCTAATTTTTTTATTTTTTCCCCTTCATCTTCAGTATTCTTTCCTATCGAAAATATAATACCATCTTCGGTCATTATCCTAACATTCTCAAGATGGGCATTTTTCAATTTATTATATTGATCAGCGAAAAAATCAAAGGCAATTGTTACTTCTTTGGAAATACAACACGAATATATGGTATATTCAAACGTGATTTTCCCTGTTTTTGAATCATGTAAAATCTTATCGAAACCACCTAAAAGATTATTAGGATATTTTGTGAAATCAAGTTTTATTTCACTTAGATCATGAGTCTCTTTATAATTTTTAAAAAAAGATGGTAATTGTCTAAACACATCATTAAGCATCAACGCTGCTTTCACCACCGAACTTTTTCCAGATGAATTGCAACCAGTAAGCACAGTAATTGGTTTCAAGTTAACCATCACTCCGTTTTCGTCAAAAACCCTGAAATTTTTTATGGTAAGTTTTGTATTCATGTTTTACGTTGTTTTTAATGTTGCAAATTTATTATTTTGTTTTATGTTTGCAAATGTAAAGAGCTGTTGCGAAATCTATTTTCGTTAAAACAAACTTATTTGTTTTGTAATCTTTTTGTCACAGATTTTTTGAATTGAGGATTCTAAATCATCTTGTTTCAGAATTATCGCCCTTCCCTCTCTAATTATCTGCCTTGAAAGATCAAACATCTGGTTACTTGAATCTGTTTCTTCATTATAAACCACTGCACGCATCACACCGTATTCTTTGGCCTTTTGCATCGCATGGCGTGAACCACAATCCTTTCCTTCGTTATTTTCTGCATAACTTGCAGCCAAGACAACACATTTGCAAAACATTGCCTGAAGTCTGTCACGTTTTATATAACGTGAACTGAGCTCGTGTCTTGAAGATACCGGTTCGTAATACTCTGTTACAAGAAGACCTCCTGAACACAATATTTCATTTGCAAGTTGCTGATTTGATTTAGGTAAAATGTCATTTAACGGACTTGGAAGTATTGCAATAGTCTTGCCGTTGTTTCTGATCGTTTCATCATGCGAAATGGAATCACAACCAAGTGCAAGTCCACTAACAATGGTAACATTTTTATTGACAAGCATCTTGACAACTTCTCGTTCTCGTCGTTCCACATCACTTGACGGTGTCAAAACGCCAATTACTGCAACGTTATTACTCTGGCTTTCTAGCAGATTGATATCTCCTTTATAAAATAGTACAACAGGATTGTCTGCTGGTAGAATATTATTCTCAATCTTTGGGAAGTCATCATCTCCCAAAGCTGTTATACCAAATCCATTCACCTGTTTGTACAGGTCATTGAGAATGGTTCTTATTTCATCACGTTTCTGGTAAAAGTCAGAAAGAGTAACTTGAATTTTCTTTTCATTCAGTTTCTTCATAATAACTTCTGCACTTTCTCCTCCTCTTAGGTTGTTGTAAATCCATGCATTGCCAATACCCTTGTATTTAAGGGCTGTTAAAATATTTATAGCGTTGTCTGTTTTTTTCATATCAAAATTTTTTAATGGTTTTTGCCACAGCGTAAAATATCACCTCGTTCGCACCATTATCATAGAGACTTTGAATAGCATCCTCATCAATATTGATACTTTTTGTGTATATATCATCTATTAAGAGGATTTTTTTCCCTCTGACATCTGGCGAGATTGTGCATGTGTTAATTGTAATGCCCTTATATGGCATGCTTCCGTCATTGTCATACCGCCAAAGGTGAGTTGTCTTTGTATTGGTGTGTCTTATAATGTAGTCCACACCATCGGAAAACATGCCACTATTAGCATTCACAAAGCTACGGATAGTTTCGCGGAAAAGCAATTGATTGACATTATATGTACATAATGCTTTTGCTCTGGGAACTACACAGACGTTAAGATGTCCGTGTTTTTGATATATTTCAGGTAAATCGTTTCTTAATACTGACATGAGTTGTGCAGCATCGCAATTCAATTTTGATACTGAGTAACTATTGTACTGGTTCTTAAGTCCATTAATGAAGTCAGGATTTCCTGGTGCTTGATAACGAATATAATCACAATTGTGATATGCAACAATGTTTTGATCAAGAAAACAATTAGAATCTATTGTAAAATTTCTCATTCCCAAAATTTTAATAATTATACGAATCTGATAATGTTTTTCTGGATGATTCCATCACATACAGCCTCTTTCATTCCCTCTTGTTCATTTTCAAAAAGGATAATGTCACTACCTTTAAGACCAAGAGTGGATGTAGCATACTTATATTTACTCTTTCCTTCATAATCCTCTTTGTAATATTTTGCAGAAAACAAATTACTAATTCCATGATACCTTAACAATTGCTCTGCACGATGTTTTGAACTGTAAGTCAGCAACATGGGAGACATATTATTATCTTTCATATATTTGAGTGCATCAACAAGTGCTGTGTTAAGTATTGTTTTGTTAATATGAATCTCATATTGATGCTCCTTTTCTTGAATTACTTTTGACATATCATCTGCAGACAAATTAGGAAACTGCCTTGCAATATTATCTCGTGTTATTCGAGTACGACAAATTTCCAAGTCTGCACCGATGACATTTTTAACTGCCTCTCTGTATGCAATGTTATTTGCGAAATCAGTATAAATAAGCGTGTTATCTAAATCAAAAATGTAATTCATTTTCATCGTATTTTTAATTACGATGCAAATGTAGAATGGTGTTACGAACTCTATTTTCGTAATTTATTTATCTTTTATTTAGTTAAAAGTAGATTCTAATAATATTCAAGATGGACAAAGTATACATTAGAATACATGAAATAAATTATAAATATCTATAAAACAACAACATACATTCAAAACTTTAGATTTTTACCACCCTAAACTTTAGATTTTCACCATGTCAAACTTTAGATTTTCACCACTCCAAACTTTAGAAATAACCCTTAGCAAGAAAGATTGGGGAACTTTCCTTGATGCCCTATAAGTGGGTTCTATAAATTCATTTCAAGGGATCTCAAACAATAACCTTCCAACACTTCTCTCCAACTCTGACAATATAAACCCCTGAAACAGGAAGCGGGATGACCACACTCTCTGAAACTGCCGTCTGCTTGGCTACTAAAGTGCCTATCATGGAATAGACCTCTACCTCACTTCCTTTCACTACCTGCTGCAAGACAATCGCTCCATTAGATACATATAACTGAATACCCGACTCTGACAAAGGAGTCTCTACAGCAACAGACTCGCACAGAATGCTACCATTCGACGCTAGTGGAGTGGATGTGAGATACTCTTTTCCTTCTGAATCAACACACTTTTTAAAGATAGTAAACTCGGAAACACCATCAGACACTCGTCCGTATGAATCATCCGTAGCATGGGTCTCGTAGGCTATCGAACTTAAAAGAATCACACTGTCTCTGTAAGGGACTGTCAATGTGATGGCCTCTGATGCGGTTACCCCTAGTTTGAAATTCAGATGCAATGGTCCCTTCTCTGGCTCCTTGTCTGCCCAAAGGAGGGTGTAGCCATGGGCAGGTACCACCGTCTCATCAAATCCTTTTGGTATGGTACACTTCACTGCCTTTGTAACGTTCTCGACAACCATTCCCGCCAAATCGACATCCGTATCACCTCCATTGTATATCTCAATCCAATCAGGAAAATCCTCCTTTTCATCGGCAATTATTGTATTAGAGGCACACACCTCGTTCAAATGAAGGTCCGTCGGAAGTATATAATCTGGATCGTATTCAAAATAGATCGACACCTTCAGTTCCTTCTCCTTTGCGTAGGTGGTGAGCGTGCTACCGAGGTACTTGTTATTATTGTCGGTCCGAACTACCGTATCGTTGACAGCCCATCGATGTATCTTATATCCTGCAGGAACGATCGGTTCCACCTTAATGCGCTCCCCTGAATATCTCCAAGTATTGTATTTCAAAGAGTTGAACTTTCTCTTATTCAGAAGGAAGGAAAAATCCGGTGCCTCATCATTCGGGAACACAGGTCTTATCTTTACAATAACTGTATCGTCTTCCAAGCCGAACCTTTCCTTCAACTGGTCAATAACGTACGTTTTTCGTTCCTTGGCAAAGGTACGCATCTGCTCAACCGTCTCGTCAAAGGCGGCCGGATTGCCTGGAGCATCCAAGAAGGCCGAGTTCTTAATCGTCGCACACATATCAAGTCTCGTCAAGTCCCAGATAGAGTCCAGCTTCGTGTCGATTCGTTCATCCGTAAACTCCGTTTCGATTCTATCCAAATATTGATCCAGAAACTGCCAACGGAAGTCTTCATTTCTGAGACATGACCTGAGCAACACCCACATCGCCTCAACCCCCTTCTCTTCTGTGGCAAACTTAATCATGTCCTTATCCACCGAGGTTGCTTTGGAGAGTCCGAAGTCAGTATCATACAGAATCCAACGGAACTTGCCACCATCATGCTTCCGCCATAGTTTGATGTTGTTAGAGACCCAATCGGTATTACCAACGTATTGTTCCAAAATCTGATAATCGATGTACTCATCAATATCCATCATCGTTGCCAACCGATCATAAAAATCATCGTTTGAATAACTTTTGCTGACATAGTCAATCATCACATTGTAGGCCTCTTTCGTGCCTGCCTCGCAGGAATAGCCCACACCCAAGAAATCGATCTCATCCTCGTCAAGTCCGTAGTTATGATAGACGTAATCCTCGTTGGTTCGTTCCGTAAGAATCATCATGCCATAGAAAATGCCATTCAGATAGAAGGCCACCGGCTGTGCCATCTGTCTGTCGAGGTTCATCCTATCGCCAAGACTTTGGATGAACATATCTCGCCAACGAGGCTGAACGTATGAGTAGCCATTACCACCGTTACGCAAGGCAAGACTCTTGTATTTCTTGTAATCACGTGCAGGGAAGAAATTATCATACTGCATCTTGGCCTTTCCCGAACGTTTATTCGCCTTGATTTTCAAACTTTTTGCCACATGTATTCTTGTACAACCACCATAGACGCCAATTTCAACCTCCTGGTTATCCACCACATTCCCATCTAGGATATATTCGAAATTAACCGAGCGCATCCATTCGCGATTGTAGTTGGCAGGGAAATCATAGCATCCAGCTACGATTCCATTGGTTCCCTCCACATACAGACCAAGGCTATCGCCAAAGATATCCTCGTTATTGCCAGAGAGAGAAACAACTGGGAGACGAGTGCCCACACCCTTGCAAGCCTCATAAAACTTATCAGGGAGAATGAAACTACCCGTAAGAATCTCACTGAACAGCATACCTTCCCTGTATGCTCTTGCACGTACAACGGTAGTCTGCTCAATCGAGATAGCACCCTCATATCTTGTACCGTTCGCAGGAGTAGGCACATCGCCATTCAAGGTATAATAGATTTGTGCATCATCCACTTCACAATCCAGTTCGACGGTCAAGGCACTCTCATATAGCCCTGGTTGGTTGGCTTTGAATGAGGGAGAGGGCACACGATTAACAATGTCGGTTGTCAATCCATCATTAGCAACACCCGGTGAGGGAATCATAAATCCATCCTCGCAATAGGCGATATGCGGATATTGCTTAGGGTAAGATAGCACGACACTATTATCCCCTTTTGAGAATAAGATCATGCCCTCCTCCGTAGATAGTTTTTTGGGAACGCTACCAGCATAATTATGTTGAACACGCATTGCCGTGTTACTGCTCGATTCCTCTTTTCCAAAGAACAATAAGGAGTAGCCGTTGGGCAAGACATGGGAAGAGTCCAGCACCACGCTCCAATCCGTTTTACCCTCTTTTATATTGGTCACAGTCCAGCCCTTCAAATCAATAGTCTCCCCGTCGTTGTAGAATTCGACATAACCGTCGTAGTTGTATTTATCACTGACAATCGTAGCGACATTGCTTGTCATGATTTCCGTGATGTGAATTTCAGCCTTTGAATTTGAAACGCACAGCACACACAGCAATAGTTGAAATAGTACAATCTTCTTCATGTTGTCCAAGATAAGGTGGGTCTATAAAATTCGTGGCGTTTTGAATCTGTAGGGGCGTGGCGTGCCGCGTCCATTTTCATTGTGGCAGGTCCGTTTGACAATCAACAACATACCAAAACAATTCAAAATCACCGAAAATTTCATCAACCCATGATTTAAATATCTGCAAAGCTACAATTTTATCTTTATGTTTCGATAAAAAATTTAGGTGGGTTCTATAAATTCATTTCGTGGAATTTTTGATTTTGTACAAACAGAAAATCACATATTTATAACATGTATGATTTTGTCAGACTGAATTAAATTGTTATTTTTGAATTTGAGTTTTAATTATAGTTGAGTTCTATAGATGACTATGTCAAGAGAAGATCATAATACAGTTGGATATGTAGTAGCTCTTATCAATGAGTTTTCGGCTAAATTTCAGATTCAGCCGCGACAAGCGTATGCATATTTAAAACGTTTTAAAGGTTTGGATTATTTGTATAAACACTACAATGTGGTTCACACCTTTTCTTTTAAAGATTCTGTAGAGGCTTTAGTTGAAGTTTGTAAAAACAATGGGGGAAAGTTGCAATGATTCTATATCATGGTTCAAATATGAGGGTTACAAATCCAGATATAAACCTTTCGAAACCATTTAAGGATTTCGGACAAGGATTTTATCTATCTGCTGATAGGCAGCAGGCATTCGAACTTGCTCGAACAAAAGTAGATCAAACTAAGACCGGGGAAGTTGTCGTAAATGAGTTTTCTTTTGATGAAAATGTTTTAACATCTGGCGAATTGCGAGTGTTGATATTTGATGATTACAGTGAAGATTGGGCTAATTTTGTTCTTAATAATCGAGATGAAAACATGATACAACCTTCTCATAACTATGATATCGTATATGGACCCATTGCTGATGATGGAGTCAACTATCAACTGAGACGTTATCGTGGTGGAGTGATAACACTGCAAAAGATGATTGAAGAATTAAAATATGCGAAAGGAATAACTTTTCAATATTTCTTTGGCACAGAACGTGCACTTTCAAAACTAGAAGCGATATGACCAGATTGACGAAGGAACAAATAGAACTAATGAAGGAAGAACTTACTGTGGAGTTAGCCGATTGGTTGATGAAGAACTATGGATATACTCCATCGGAAGCATTAGATATTCTTTATACATCTGAGACGTTTGAACGTTTGCAAGAAACATCTACCGGATTATATTTTCAAAGTGTCGGATACGTTTCCTCGTTTCTGAAAAACGAGGTGGAGAATGCAGTATTTCGATAAAACATTCATTCAAAAACAAAAGTTGGGACCATACACGAAGTACAATCCCAACCTGAAAAAAGTAGTGGCCTTCACAAGCCATTGCTATATTACCAACTTCATACAGTCTGCTCGATGTTCCATACAAAAGCACGGACACCCACCTCTTCGTTACGAAGATCTAGTTTATGAATCGTTTTCATAAGATCCTGTACTTGATCATCCTCCACAACAGTTATCACTGCAGAATTCATTTCCGGCCATGTATGGGTACCTCTATGAGGCTGACCACCATTGGTGCCTCTACCTTGTACCTGCTCAAAAAAGGTAAATCCATTGATACCTAATTTGTCTAACATATACTCAACACGTTCCGTATTGGCTTGGTTGAATACAATCATTACTGATTTCATATCTATTACCTTTTATCGTTTATCAAACCTATTTTCTTCATTTTTGGGAAGAGACCTTTTCGTTTCTCCCTCGTCGTCCGCATTAATATCCATAAAGATATATTGTTTACGGATTTCCTCTTCCTTGTCTCGTTCGCCATGTCTGGACATAACGCCATACAAGACTGGGACAACCACCAAAGTGACCATTGTAGAGACTAGCAATCCACCGATTACAACCACACCCATTGGCACCCACATCTCAGAACCGTCTGAAGTAGCCAAAGCCATAGGCAACATACCCAAGATGGTTGTCATCGCCGTCATCAATACCGGACGAAGACGTGATTGACCTGACAAGGCAATTGCCTCGTTCAATTCAAATCCTCTGTCTCGCATCAAGTTGATATAATCCACCAACACGATACCATTCTTCACCACAATACCAACCAACATGATACAACCCAAAGCTCCAATCATATCCAATGATTTACCAGTGATGAACAATGCCCAAATCACACCCGAGAAGGCGAATGGAACCGCCATCATGATGATAAATGGTTTCGCATAGGATTCAAACTGTGAAGCCATCACCACATAAACCAAGATGACAATAATCAAAAGCAACAATCCCATATCTTGGAATGACTCTTGTTGGTCTTCATAGCTACCACCCAAGACAACAGTGACACCGTGTGGTTTCTCTACTTGTGGCAAAACACTCTCAATGGCAACAGCCAATTCACCCAAAGAGGTGTTGTATGGAGTCACTTCCACTTTCAAGTAACGTTGACGACTCTTACGCTCGATTTCTGGCGGACCCCAATATTCCTCAACAATGGCAATCTCGCTCAACTTAACCAATCCTGTTGATGTAGGAATTGTCAAATCTTCAATGGCATCAATAGAGCTTCTATTTTCTTCTTTCAAACGTACCAAGATATCATACTCATCACCATCTTCTTTCAAATATCCGCAAGCCATACCATTAACACGGTTGCGCACGTATGAAGCAACAATAGCAGAGGAGAGACCATGACGTGCAGCCTTCTCCTTATCTACCGTTACCTTCAATTCCGGACGGTCATCATCACGGCTGATATCCACGTTACGTGCAATGTCACGAGTGGCAGGATCATTCTCCAACAAATGTTTCACCTTAGCAGCGTATGCACTCGTTGCATCAAAATCGTATCCGTATACCTCAACGTCTACCGTACTTTGTCCACCCATACCACCACCAGAAGATACAGCCACCTTATAATCGGCCACTTCTGGGTAAGAGGCTATTTCCTGACGAAGGACCTCGGCAATCTCAGTGATAGGACGTTCACGCGTATATTTCTTACCTGCATTAAAACGCATTTGAATGGTGTTGTTTCTCGTAGAAGAGAACAAAGCAGAGATTCCTGCAGCATCATTTGAACCACACGTAGTAGAGATTCTTTGTGTTTCAGGAACGATCTCGAAGAAGCGTTTCTCCAACATACGAGCAAACTTGGCCGTCTCCTCTACACGAGTACCTTGCAACAACTCTACATCGACAGTCAAACGTCCCGTATCAGGCACCGCCATAAAGTCGGTTCCAATATGTCCCGTTAAAGCAGGAACCAATGAGAGACCGAAGAATCCCAAAACCATCAACAACGTATATAATTTATGAGACAAACACCAACGAAGGATATTAGCATAAGCAGCATCCAGTTTGTCCAAGAACTTAACGACGGTATTCTTGTAAGAGAGTTTTCTCGTATCCTCTTTTTCTTTGATAATGTTACCATGCGCATCCAGTTTCACCGTCTTCGCCTTCAACAATTTAGAGCAAAGCATAGGTACCAAAGAGATAGCCACTGCCGTTGACGTACAACAAACGATGGTAACAATCCAACCCAACTCCTTGAACATGACACCAGCGATACCTGTCAACATAGTCAACGGAACGAATACCGCAGCAATCACCAAAGTGGTAGCGATAACGGAAACCCACACCTCGTTCGTGCCATAGATGGCAGCTTCACGCGGACTGGAGCCTCGTTCTATATGTGTAGAAATATTCTCCAAGACCACAATAGCATCATCCACCACCATACCTACTGCAATGGAAAGGGAACAAAGTGAAATGATGTTCAAAGAACTGTCCACAAAGAGCAAGTAAAGGAATGCTACCAACAAAGAGATAGGGATTGTCAGTCCAATGATGACACTAGCACGCCACTTACCCAAGAAGAACAATACGACCAACACAACGAATCCGACTGCATAGAGCACTGATTCTTCCAATGAATTGATGGCATTGGTGATTTCGGTAGATGAATCGTAGATCTCCTTAAACTGCACATCGGCAGGAAGTGTCTTTTGGATCTTTTCCAACTCCTTGTGAATATCTTTACAGATCTGTACGGTATTACCACCCGTCTGTTTAGAGATAATCAGACGAACAGCCTCTTCACCATTAAACTTTTCATCCAAGGTCAGATCCTTGATGGTATCGCGCACGGTAGCGATGTCTCGCACATAGATTTGCTTACCATCAGGTGTGGTTGTAACGACGAGGTTGGCCAATTCCGAACTTTCCATGTACTCACTACGTACTTGCAAAGCGTATTGTTCCTTCTTCATCTTCACATTACCAGATGAGAGGTTCAAGTTATTGTTGGCGATGACATTACCAACAGTTTCCAAAGTAATGCTGTAGGCATCCAGTTGCTTCTGATCGATATCCACGTAGATGTAACGATCAGGTTCACCAGACATACTCACATTACCCACACCGTCCACACGGCTTAACTGAGGGATCACCTCATCGTTCATAATCTTCTCCAAGCCTGGATAACTCTCTTTTGCCTGAACAGCAAACTGGATGATTGGCATGGAGGAGCTGTTAAATTTGATGATATAAGGGTTTGACGCTCCAGAAGGCAAGTTATCCTTTGCCATGTCGACGTACGATCGGATGTCGTTCATCACTTCATCCAAATTTCCACCCCATTCAAACTCAAGAGCCACCAAGGAGAGATTATCTTTTGACACAGAAGTCAACTCATCCAATCCATCCACAGAGTTCAATGCATTCTCCAAATACTTGGTGATATTGGTTTCCACCTCACTCGCATTGGCACCAGGATAGGCACACATAACTGCTACGAAAGGAGGATCAATCTCAGGATATTGGTCGATAGGCAATTTGATATAAGCAAATATACCCATCAACATGACGGCCACGAATATCAAAATAGAGGTGACCGGTTTGTTTATCGCGGTTTTATAGATACTCATTTTTTCTTATTTAAAGGTGGGGTCTATAAAATAGATCCACAATTCATATTATCTTGTTTTAAAATGGTGAATTTATGGAACTCACTTTTTCTGGTCAATTACGTTTTTCTCAGCAGGTGCGGATACAACTTTTTCCGTATCTGGCTCATCTGTTGGAACAACTGACGAAGTTATATTTGATTTAGCAGCAGCCTCCTCTTCATAAGTAGTATTCAATACTTGAACCTTCGTTCCATCGATCAAACCATTCTGACCTTGAACAACCACCTCTTTGCCCTCACGAACATCTTCAGCAAACACTTCGATGTATTTATTGAAACGTTGTCCGATTTCAACAGAAACACGTTTTGCATAGCCATCTTCGTTTAAGAACAAATAACGATCATTAGATCCTGACAATTTCAAAACAGATTGATAAGGAACTGCTACCACCTTCTCTTTTCCAACAGGTACTGTTGTATGGATATACATACCCGGACGAAGTTTAAGACTTCCATTAGGAATTCTCACCTTACATTGGAAAGTGTGCGTAGCCGCATCAATTGTAGGATAGATTGTTTCTATTGTAGCAGGGAATTTAGTATCTGGATAGATATCAGAGATGATATCCAACTTCATACCCTGTTTGATTTTAGGGAAATACATTTCTGGCACGTTGATAATCGTCTTCAAAAGGTTGATCTGAACAACGGTTAAGATAGGACGTGCACCATTGTACAACTCGCCATTCTCATAGTTACGAGCAGAAACAATACCTGGGAATGTTGCCTTAAAGAAGGTATTGGTTTGCAAAAACTCTAATTGTTCTTTTGCCTGATCGTAACCCAATTTCGTTTGATCGTAGAGCTGTTGTGTGACGTTACCACCAGCAAGCAAAGCATCCATACGTTTCATCTCTGTTTCCAGATTAGCCACTTGGAGTTTGGCTTGTTTCAATTGAGTTTGATCCATGCGAACCAACAACTCGCCAGCTGCAACACGATCACCAACATCTTTATATCTCTTTTCAATGATACCTGTCAATGAAGGAGACACATTCATCGTCTCATATCCCTCAAGCACAGAAGTACAATCCACCTCTCGTTCGATCTCCTGCTTAACAACAGTCTCCGTACGAATCTTTACAATCTTCTCTTCGACCTTGTTTTCTTCGGCAGACTGTTTCTTGTCATCGCCACAACTTGTCGAAACACTGGCCAATGTGAGAGCCATTATAGCAGTCCAGCCCAATCTTACTACTTTTTTCATCTGTATTATTAGTTTTAATTATTATCGAATTATTTATTTAAGAGCTTTTTCAATTCCACATGAGCCGTAATCATATCGACCAATGCTGATACATACGTATTCTGAGCATTTACCAAATCTGTGCTTGATCGTGTCAAATCCATACTTGAAATGGTTCCATACTTAAACTTCTCCGTATTACTTTTGAAGACACGTTGCATCACCTCCATATTCTCGTTTTGAATCTGATAATTTTCAAAAGCTGATACTAAGTTATAACGCAATTGTTTCTCCTGTATTTTCAATTGGAGTTCCGTATCTTCCAACTCATTCTGAGCTTTAGCGTATTCTATTTTCGCACCCTTTACGTCTGCATAGCGAC
Source organism: uncultured Bacteroidales bacterium (assembly GCA_902784425.1). Classification (GTDB taxonomy): domain Bacteria; phylum Bacteroidota; class Bacteroidia; order Bacteroidales; family Paludibacteraceae; genus UBA1181. Next base: position 32,271 of record CACZUS010000014.1, on the reverse strand, counting down.
TACCAGAAGACCAGATAGGTACATTCAACGTCAATCCAAACGTATTAGGAGGGGTCATATTAGGAGCGGTCATAGCCTCATCAGAGCAATACTCTTTTTTATCCCATGCATAAAAGACGGTTAGAGAAGGGACGTAAGCCATTTTGCTTAGCGTCACCTGTTTCTTAGAGAGTTCTGTGCTTTGCGATTTCAACTGATAATCATAATTGTTATAGAGGTTCAAGTCAGACCCCATCAATTCCATAATGGAAGCGGCATTCACCACATCCTCAATTTTCTGTGAGAGAACAATATCAACATCAGCAGGCACGCCCGTCAAAAGGCGAATCGAATTATACATAACTTCAATCGTTCTTTGCGTACTATTCACCTGACTCTTCATCATAGCCACCTGAACAGCGATTTGATCAGCTGCATTTTGCTCTGCAGCACCAACACGAACCGCATTCAACGTCATCTTATACAAGCTATCCAAATTCAGCATACCTTGCTCCAACAAACGAGTCATTGTCTCTAATGCCAATATGTTAATATATGACGTTTCAATATTGGAGGTGATCACCTGATCGGTTTTTGCCACTGCTACTTGCGACAAATCTCGAGCCATATTAGCCAATTTCACACCTATGATTTGTGATCCACTTACGGTAGCAGATGCTTTCACACCGAAATCGAAATAAGGAGGCATTGGCATTTTCATCCCTCCCATATTCATCTCATAACCAAACATATTATAATAGTCGACGTTACCATTTACTTGCAACAACATGCTTGCAATCGCTTTCCATCGATCTGCCTCCGCCTTCTTTACATCATACGATGCATTCTGTATCGTACGATTGTGTTCCAACGCATACTTCTTAGCCTCATCCAAAGTGAATGATATCACATTAGAACTATCGCTCGCAACAGCGACCTGTGCATCATTCGTCTGTGCATAAAGTGGCGACCCCATCATCAGAGACAACGCCAACAAGCACCCTCCTTTTTTTAACACACTTCTCATTGTATATTTATATATTAATTTTATTTTCAAACGGATTCAACATATTGAGTTATCAGTTTCAACCCCTTTTCAGTAGCAATACCTCTGAAATAGATTGTACACAAAATCTTTAACACATCTTTAGGTGATACCACCGAATAATCATACGAATCTTTATCTCTCAATGAACTTATCATTCCATAATAAACCGTTGCCGAAACATCCGAAGATAGCGTAGGATCTACATATCCATCCTTTTGCGACTGACGGATCAACTCGCTCATTTGTTCAATCTGCGAAGGTCTATTCAATCTACACCTCTTTATCTCTTCTGAAAAAATTGTCTCAACATCTTGAAGGAAACGTATATTTATCCCATTTAGTCTGAGAAAACTCATCTTAAACATGGACAACAAGAAAACAAAAGAGTTTTCTGATTTAGCACGTATATCATCACGTTCCTTGTCCAACTCTTCTCTAAATAATTTCAGGCACTCTGTCACTAATTCTCCCTTATCACTAAACTGTTCGTAAATAGTACGCTTAGACATAGACAAAGCCGCTGCAATTTTATCCATCGTCACCGTCTTTATCCCATGTGAAAGAAATAAATCCAAAGCTCCTCTCGTTATTTTTTCTCTGCTTTCGATATTCATAACTATTCGTTTCTGATCTGCTCACCCTTTTTATAAGCTGCAGCTAAAATTCAAAGCAAAGATATGGCGAAAACTTTAAAAACGAAAAAAGTTTTGTTGGTTTTTATATTATTTAACATATTTTTAAAACAGAAAAAGAAAAAAGGGTTGAAATGTTATTTTCAACCCTTCTAACTCTTTAGATTTACCGATTATAAGATGATACAGATCTTAAAATACATATCTGGCATCTGATCTATATATTCTGGCAAACCTCCATCTAAATCTTGTAAGATAAAGGTGATCTTACCAAGCTCCCAATCAAAGCGAAGGTTCTCTGCCCATGTATCATCTCGGTCACTACTATAATAGGGTGTCGTATATGGAAGCATATTCCATCTACCTTGATCATCATAGTAATAAACGATAACAGCGCCATAAGAATCAACATCCTTTGTCAGACTACTGCAATCATATGTTGCAAAATAGTAGTTATCAGCTTCTTGCCAATCTCTAGCACTAACTGTCACCTCCTCAGTAACGGTTGCAGCCACCTCTTTCGTTATCTCGTTCACTACTGTTTCATGAACTACCTCACGCCTACAACTAGAAAATAAGCTGATAAGAGCTACGGCTAAAATAGGAATTATCTGTTTCATATTCATAAGCATTATGTTTTTTAATCAATACTCAAAGATACAACATTATTTATTTATTTCATCATACATAATACATTTCACGCTATTTTATCGACGAATCAACGTTTCATATATCCAAACAGCTTTCCATACGAAACAATCTCACATGCAGCCGACTCATCATTATCCAACACTACCCTACATACATAGATGCCTTGTGGTAACCTGAAATCATTTTGAATATGAACATCCGATGAATGATACATCATCACACCATTCAATGTGTATACATACAAATTAGCCGTCTCCAAATCTTTTTCATTAACACCTTCGACATAGATTGTGATGTGACCTCCATCTGCATAAGGTGAAGCTGCCCAAATGGAGAATGGCACCTCTTTTAAGTCCTCTTTCTTACCACAGATATAGAACTCTTTATCCGCTTTTGTCGTAACCGTCAATGAATAAACACCACCCTGACCAGAAATATCCTTATAAGATTGGTTCACTCCATCCTCTATCTCATATCCATCTTTATACCACTGATATGAATAGAACTGTACATCCTTTGTGTCTTCGCAATATACCACATTGCCATACGTATTCTTAATATATTTAGAATCCATACCCACAATGATAGATGCACTCAACAATTCGCTCTTTTTATATGATCCCAACACCTGCATATAGACGGTGTAGGTACCTGGCTCTGCATTGGATGGCATAGAAAGCGTCAGGCTACCCTCTTGCTCATCAAGAGTTCCCAACACAGGTTCAAATCCTTGTTCCACTGCATGGTTATCATAGAATACGATATAAGTGGATGCTTCTCCTCCTGAGATCTTATAACTCAAAGTAAATTCGTTTGATGAGCAGAATCGGCTTCCGAGGGACTTGTCTCCTTGATACAAAACGGTACCGCCTTCAACCGTGATATAATCAAGATGGATATCTGGCTCCAATACATTCAGATCAAGATGCATGATAAAGTCGCAACCATCTGCCGTTGTCATCTTCTTATTGTATTGTGCAATTCCCACTGCTTCCGGCTCTATATCAAATTCGTTTCTCTTATAGGCTAGACCAAGCGTAACTGTATCAGTCAAGAAGAGCGTATCCAACGGCGTTACAACCAATTGCATAGCGAATATAGAATCACATCCATACACCGTACTCAACGTATCGTAATAGATTCCGTTTTTCTCATAATTCTTACCTCTCCATTCATATTGACCCAAGCAAGTATAAATTACTTCTGGCTCAAAAATATATGACTCATGAACCGTCAACTTAATTGTGATAATGGAGTCGCATCCATGAGAAGAAGTCAAGACGAAACTTGTATCAGAATTGATTCTATAGCCATTCCAAGAGAGTGGCAAATCCTGACTACATGCTACCAAGTTAATTCTTGTCTCCGTACGTGTATAGATTGTCAGACTCAAGTTGCATATACTATCACATCCATTAGCAGCGGTTAGGGTATCTACATACTCACCACTTCTACGGTATACTTTACCATGCCAACTGTAAGAATCGCAAGACTCAGCTGTCTCGTGCGTAATGACTGCTGGAAGAATATCCAAGTAGACAACCACCAAAGAGTCTTGTCCCAACTCATTCTTGAAATTGAAGATGGATTTGCTCTTGTTCAACAGATTGCCATTCCATTCGTATGGCATTTCATTTTCACATACAACAAAAGTAAATGTATCCATCTCCGCCAAAGTTGGCAGAATAGTCAAATTCAACGTCACAACAGAATCGCAACCATTCGCAGCCTTCAAAGTCTGTACGTATGTTCCAGAGGCCTCATATAGTTCATCATTCCAATCATAGAATGCAACAGCTGTTTCGCTGAATGAAGAGGCTGTTGGTTGCAATATCGTCAAATTGAGGGTTACCACCGAATCGCAACCAAATTGGTTAACGAATGTTCTCTGGTAAATTCCACTCTTCGTATAGGTTGAGTCATTCCATTCATAAGAGAGACATGCTGTCTCGGTCAATGTAGTTTTCGAAGACGGAAGTCTTGTCAACGCAATAGAGACAATTGAGTCGCAGCCCACACTATTTACAAGTGTGACGGTCGTATCTTGATAAATGCGATAGCCGTTCCACAAAGCAAATGGTTCATTGTCACATATCGTAAGGGTATCCGAACCGGAAGTTGGCTTCCTAACGGTCAAGTGAAGTATCACAATGGAGTCGCATCCTGTTACATTGGAAGTGAAACGTTGTTCGTACACACCACTTTCATTGTATAAAGTTCCATTGAAGGAGTAGACACCACAAGTCGTGTCATACAAAATCGTTGTATGGATTGGGAAGACATTTAAGTTTAAGGTGACTGTAGAGTCACAGCCTGCCATATTAGGGATGGTAAGTACTGTGTCACCTACAATCTCATGACCCTCCCATACATACGGAAGCTCGTTGGCACAAATATTTATCTTCTCCAAACTTGAAGTAGGACTCAAAATTGTCAGATTCAATCGAATGATAGAATCGCAACCTGTGATCTTTGATTCAAATCGTTGATCATACGTACCACTCTCCAAATAGATGAAGTCGTTCAACAGATATCGTTCACAAGCAACTGCATAGATATTTTCGATCATGACAGGAAGAATGTTCATAGTGAACTTCACAACCGAGTCACAACCATTTTCGCGTTGAATTGACAACATGGTATCGCTTTCAATCTTATGTCCGTGCCATACGTATGGCAACTGATCACGACATAGCGTAATGGTATCGTAAGCAATGGCACTTTGATGAATTGTCAAATTGAGTTCCAAGACTGAATCGCATTCTGTCACCGCAGAAACAAAATGTTGTTCATAGATACCACTCTGAGTATAAAGCACGCCATTGTAGGTCAACGATCCACATGCTGTATCATAAAGTATTTCACGAACCTCAGGGATGATTGTCAAAGCCAATGTCAGGATAGAGTCACAACCAAAACTATTTTCGATGATAATAGTGGTATCATGACTCACCTCATAACCATTCCATGCTATAGGCAATTGAGATGAACAAGTGGTAACAGAATCGGTTCCTTCCGTTGGTTGAAGAATGGTGAGATCCAATTGTACAATAGAATCACAACCTGTCACCACAGAGGTGAGTTTCTGTTGGAATACTCCACTCTCATGATAAACAACGCCATTCAAAGAGTAGACAGAACAAGCCGTATCTGTAACAACTTCTATAGCGGTAGGCACGGTGACAAGTGTCAAGGTGACAATGGAGTCACAACCTGCATTGTTCTGAATCGTAACCATGGTATCAGAATAGATACTGAAGTCATTCCACTGGTATGGTAATGATTGAGCACAAACAGAGATTGTCTCTTCTCCATAAGTAGGTTTTTGAATCGTCAAATGTAATGTGACGATAGAATCACAACCGGTTTCTGAGACTAAAGTATCTGTATAATCACCACTTTCTGTATAGGTAACGTCATTGAATGTATAGCTTTCACATGCCGTTTCATATTGTTCTGATTCTGATGGCTGATTGATGACAAGATGAAGTGTCAAGACGGAATCACACTCTGCTGTAGAGCGCAAACGTTGTTCGTAAACACCACTCTCAGTATAAGTTTCTCCGTTAAGAGTATAGCTAACACATGCAGTGTCGTACAATGTCTCAACCAAATAAGGAAGAACGGTTAATTGTAATGACACAACAGAGTCGCAACCTGCTACTGAAGAGAGAATGATAGATGTATCACTCGTCACCTCCATATCGTTCCAAACGAATGGCAATTGAGAAGAACAAACCGTCATCAAAACTGTCTCATGAGCTACCGGAAGTATCGTCAACTTTAACGATACAAGAGAGTCGCAACCATTCACATTTTGCAGTGTGACTGTCGTATCACCCATCACATCGTAACCATTCCAAGCAACCGGCAACTGAGTTTCACAGACTGCCATACTGTCTTTTCCGTATGTTGGTTGCAAGATGGTCAAGTTCAATGTTAAGATTGAATCGCAACCTGTTACCTCAGATGTAAACTGTTGTTGATAGATACCTGACTCTGTATAAGTGATGCCATTGTAGGTATAACTTACACAAGCTGTCTCAGTCAATTCACCCGTTAACACAGGAAGAATATTGACAGTCAAGCGAACAATCGAGTCACAACCAAGCTGATTGTGAAGAACGATAGTTGTATCTCCTGTCACCTCCAGGTTATTCCACATATACGGCAACTGTTTCTCACACAAGTTCACTGTCTCGGTCACTGTATCCGGACGAGCAATTGTTAAATGAAGTGTCAAAATTGAATCACAACCAGTTACCAGAGAGGTAAAGTGTTGCTCGTAATCGCCCGACTCAGTATAGGTCTCTCCGTTCAATGTATAGCTAACACAAGCGGTCTCGTAGATATCTTCTGTCACAGAATGCAAGATATTCAACTTCAAACCTACCAAGGAATCGCAAGACAAGCTATTCGTCAGACGGATAACCGTATCACCCATCATGCTATATCCTTCCCATACGTAAGGGAGTTCGCTTTCACAGATAGTAACTGTGTCATAATGAGTAGAACTGTTCAAGATTGTCAAATGAAGTGTGAGGACGGAATCGCAACCATTTTCATTCTCAACCACATAGACTGGCGATTGAGTGTTTTCTGTATAGGTCTTACCATCACGCCATACAAAGGAGTCGCACGCAACAACACTCTCCACCTTATAGAAAGAGCTATCAACGCCAACTGTCAGATGGACGGTACCCACAACAGCGGACTGTCCGCTATAAGTAAACTCAGCCCCATGCCAAGTGTATGGGAAGCTGCTCGCACAAACAACAGTATCTATTGCCAATGCGAAAGAGTCTGCACCAATCTTCACATCACGTTTCACCTCATACAAAACAGAATCAATCATCATGTTGCCACCTGCATCAGTAGCTGTATAGTAAACAAGAAGTGAAGGTTGTGTGAAGGCATTCAACTGGAAGGTTGCCCCATTAAACGTTTGCATAGACAAAGTATCCGAGCCATACTGAATAACCAGGTCTTCCGAATTGGTACAATTATCAGACACATGGTCAATAACATCAGAGAGCGGCACATTGAATGCTACCACACCATTTATAGTGTCAGTCACTTTCTGTCTTCTGTTTCCATAAGAGATGCCCAAAGAGTCAACCTTAGGGGCAGTACGATCTGTCACCTTAACAGTTTGGTGGTAATTCGCATTAGAAGTAGTGTATGAGAAACTATCTGGAGCCATGATACCGACCGTCCAAACAATCTGATCACCATCCTCAAACTCATAATAATCGTTTTTACCTGCCACGAGGGTGTCACCGCCATTAAGATTGTACAGACATACGGTATCAATCTTCTCCAACGAACAGTGGTCGTTAAAGTCTGGCATATAATCTCTCAAACGAACTCTCGCTTTACAATTTTCACCAGCTTCAAAATCCAACAATTTAATCAGACCAGCCTCAACATCATGAGTGGTAAGTGTTAAATAGATGGAGGTATCAGGACAATATCCCTCTGGTGTGGTCGTAATTACCATATAAGCTTGATTATCGTAGCCATCCAACTGCATAGCATGGGTTTTCTTTCCATACAAGTTTGGCAGATACTCTCCATTCAGATACCATCTATATATGGTACGATCTCCTTCCAATTTGTGTCCAAACATATAGGATTTATCCCATGCGCAACCCTCAATGATGGTTGTATCATTAGAGACGCCTCCGCCATAAGGGACAACCACCAAATGTGTTTTAATAGTAGAGTCGCATTTGCCACCTCCATTTACCTTTTGATAGACAAGATCGTAGGTTGCAGATTCGTCCCAATTAGAATAGTAGACGTTACCATCAATCCAACGGATACTATCACCACAGACAACAAGGGTATCCTCTCGTGTTAAGGAAGCACCAATATGCATGGTGAGATGTGCAGCACCCACAACAACTGTTTCTCCATCCTCATTAAATATATATCCGTGCCATTCAACACCCGTAGTATCTTTACAGATGAACGTATCCAATACAGCCGCATACATTTCGCCATCCTTCTCTGAAGCACGCTCTATCGAGTAGGTGACAGGACAGGATGCTGATAGGTTGTTAGCCCCATCAGCTACACGCCACCAAATGGTTTTGGCATCTTCTGCGTATGCATTTAAACTGATTGTATAATTTTCTCCATTGTAGAAATCAACATTGTTGTCGCTCACTTGAAGGGACAACTCAGAAGAGATATCATCCGAAGCAGCTGGCAAGACATCCGAAGCAGGGATTGTGAACGTCACCTCTCCAGAAATAGTATCCACCAATGGTTGGATTCGACTGTTGACAGATATGTTGTCGCAATCTAATAGAGGGGCAACCGTATCTCTTCCTATCGTGAAGATCAACGTAAAGACACTATCGCAAGTACCAACGTTGGCCACATGGAAATCAGAAACGACTATATCGTCATCATAAACGTTACCATCACGCCATGTGATAGGGTTCTCAGAAACAATTCGTTCCGTTTGGAAGAACGAGCTATCTATATGGAAGGTCAAATGAGCAGCGCCCAAAGTTGCAGATTCACCATCAGTGGTGAACGTGTGACCGTGCCATACCAATGGAGCGTCACCAGCACACACGAGTGTATCAAGGACGATGGCATAGAGTTGACCATTCTTCTCCGTTGCACGTTCAATGGAGTAGGTGGTAGAACAGACTGCCGATTCATTTTCAGAATCGTCGACCACTTTCCACCAAAGGGTCTTCTCTGCATTTGAATAAGCATTCAATGTATAGTTGCCCGATGTGAACTCGCTCCATGAGTTACCATCCTCACTAACATAGGTAGTAAAAGTAGTAGAGTGGTTGTCGGAAGCAGCCGACAAGATGTCGGAGGCAGAGAGTGAGAACTCGACGATACCAAAGATAGAATCCGACAATGGTTTGATTCTATCGTTGGCCGATATATTATCACAATCCAAGATCGGTGCTATTGTATCAGCGTTATTCACGTAAATCAATGAGTAGATGCTATCACATTTACCAGTTGTAGCAACATGGTACTCAAGGATTGTTGTATCTTTCGTATATACATTACCATCACGCCATACGAAAGGAGCTTTTTGCATGATATTATCAAGAACATAGTATGAACTATCCACATGAACTGTGTAAGGCTCTTCATCTACAACGATTGTCTGTCCATCTTGTGTGAACTCCTGTCCGTGCCATACGATAGGCAGTTCACCCATACAAATGGTGGTGTCGAGATGATTTACTATGTATTCCAATGTGAAGACGCTATCGCATCCAGCAACATTAGGTACACGATAGTCATAAATAATGGTGTCTTTATCGTAAGTGTTTCCGTCACGCCATACGATTGGGTCGGAAGAGACGATGGAATCTTTTTTGAAGAAAGAGCTATCCGCATACACCGTTAGATAAGCGGCACCCACCTCTGCAGATTCACCACTATGAGGGAATACGGCACCATGCCACGTAAATGGGAAATCCTCTGCACAAATGAAGGTATCGCGAACAATCGCATAATTCTTTCCATTCACCTCAGTAGTTTTATTGATATAGAAATAAGTCTCGACGTCGTCGGTTGAGTTACCTGCCTCATCGATAGCCCTCCAATAAACCACCTTAAAGGTATCATCAAAGGCATTCAGATAGAATGGATCCGAACCAAAGTTGACACCATCCAAAGAGGAAAGTATCTGAGGATCATCTGTACAGTCATCCACCACGCCATAAATGAAATTATAGATTGCCTGATCCGTATGGGCAACACCCGTGATGGAATCATACACTTCAATGTAGAAGTTTCTTATAAGTCTATCATATAGCCAGTGAGGAGATGTGACATCATGAACACGGAGAACCTCTGGTTCATCCATCACCTTTTCAACATATTCACCGTCCTCCAATTCAAGTCGAACTTTCCAATAGATTAAAGTACTATCAGCGACATACTCCAAGAAAGACTCGTCCCAAAGGTCTATCCACTCACCTTGTCCATTCACCTGATAATAGAAATATTCATCTACGTATTCAAAGCATTCATCATGATCTGGGTAAAGAGGGAATAGATCCACTTCACTCAAGAAACATCCATCATCCGCATCAAAATTAAACTCGTAGGAGTATGCTATCAACTCGATGTCTCGATTCACCTTTGCAGTATATTTCAACGTATCTGCACACGTACCATCCTCGAGGGAGGATATCAAGTAGTAGTTTTGGTCGGCAGATTCTATTTGACCCAACAATTCAGTACCCTCTTCCAACAAGTTGCCCAAATCATCCACCCATCTGTAAACAGAGCTATCTGTCTCGGCTGGAGTATAAGAGAACAAGAAAGGATCGCCCTCACAACCTGTCTTCACCAAATCACTGGAAGGGACAGAAGAGAAACCTGATCTCTCTTTGAATTGCAAGTTTAATATCACAATCGTGTCGCTATCCGCACCACCATCAATGGTATCTCTTGGCGTGTTTGTACTTTCAGTATATGTTTTACCATCAATCCATACGAAAGGTTCACCACAAGAAACACGATTATCAGTGACTCTAACATATTCCGGTTGATATTCGTAAGCACCCATATCAACAGAAGAAAGGCGAATACGACGATTACCCTCTGCATCCACCTGCGTATACTCCTCGATGTATGATGAGTTACCTGCATTCACACATGGAGAGGCTTTTTTCAGACTTAAATCACTATTCAAACAAGGACTTACATTTATGTTACCCACACCATTTGTGTTGTTGTTCTTCATCATTCTATCACTATCAACGCAAGAATACTGAACGTCGGGCTCATTGCCCATAAAGCTGCTTTTATTATTGAATACGATGCTATTGTATATTTTACAATCCGTTCCCGATACATCAACCGCATAACGTTCTGAATTACTATTCTGATTATTGTTCACCACAGTGCAGTTGATCATCCGGCCTCCACTCATCTTCACTACGGCCATTCCCCTACTCACTTTGTTGGAGGTAATCACCATGTTAATCAATGAACCACCTGACGTGACATAGATAACACCAACAGAGGATTCTGAACTAGTGTTATTCATCACCCTACCACCAATAACGGTTCCCTGTGCATTCAACACAGCACCATTTGTGCTATTGATAATGGAGGTTCGGTAATCCATTCGAAGTGTCGCACCTGAATTGACCGACACAAAATGAGAATACGCACTTTCATGATTGCTTGACTCGTTATTCGCGTCAAGGCATATATTAATCAACTCTAGCGAGGTCTCTGTGTTCACATAGATTGTCGGACTAACGGTTCCAGGCAAATTCTTACTTTTTCTAATGATTCTATATCCACTATCCGACTGAATGGTTAGATCCTTAGCCAAGGATATTGAAGAGGATAGTTCTACATCACTGGTTAGGAAAATTGTATCATTAGAAAGCGCAGCATCTGTTGCGCTTACCAAATCACTATACGTTGCGTTTACGTTTCCAACTGTCAAACGGTTTGCCCATGTGACAGAAACCGACATTACCATGCCCAACGCAAACAGACAATACTTTTTATGCAACTTTGTCATAATTAACACTATATCTATATACACTTCTGACAATCTCTACGTAAAAACATAATCATTGCCAAAACCATATCATCACAATTAGTTAAATTATATTACTCAACAGACAAAAATAAAAAATAATATTTTAAAAAGTGTTAATTTACGGCAAAATATTTGAGGATTTCATGTAGATTTTTCAATTCTGAGATAAGTTTCTCATCATTCCTATAAGACGATTTTCATAAAATCAATCATACAAATGAATAATTTCATCATAAAAATCTAGATGATATGGTTCGAGATAAAACTCGAACTGAGCATCTTCTATCTTACTCTGAATCAGTCCTATATAATCATTCATAGAGCCATCGTCCTTCACCATGGCAAGAGCCCCCTCACGGGTGAGGTAAAGACATATCTGATTATCAACCTTCTTGAGGTAGAAATAGGGTGCATACGAGTCGCAAATCAAGTGGGTATTCTCCATAAAAAGAATGGGTGGTTGATTGTTCATCTCATAATGTCCATAAGCGCGTACGAACGAGATACCGGGTGCGGGAGTCTCAATGTAGTAAACCGTATCTTGAAGAAACAGAATAGAGCCATCTGATATGCGCTCCTCCAATTTCTCCTGCATTTTCTTCTTCAGCAAAGGCATCAAAGAGGCTAATGGATCTGCGGTATTATAGACGAGTTGACAATTTATTTTTGACATCTTCCATCCCCCCAGAATCTCCTCCTGTTGCATTTCATCTACGGCAATACCATTCGTACATCCACTCTCGCACGAGAAAAGTAGAAGCAATGGGGAAAATAAAATAATGAGTGCAATTTGTTTCATGATGTTATAATTAAGGGAGAATTGCTTCAATTCTCAGATAATAAAAAAGGATACTTTTATAAATTTCTATTAATCTATAATCGTACCCTCACTGGTTTTCTCTATGTCGCAAATATATCAAAATTCACTCACTGGCGAGGAATTCATGACATACTTTTCAGTAAACAAAACTATTTTATCGGTGAAAGAGGGTACTTAGACCCTCTTTCTATTTTTCTTATCAATCGGCACCACCGAACTCCATCAAATAGGCTTTGATGAAGGCATCCAAATCACCATCCATCACGGCTTGTACGTTGGAAGTTTGGTAATCGGTACGATGGTCTTTCACGCGGCGATCGTCGAAGACGTAACTACGGATTTGTGACCCCCACTCGATTTTCTTCTTCCCTGCTTCAATCTTAGCTGTCTCAGCACGGCGTTTTTCCAACTCTATCTCGTACAGTTGTGATTTCAACAAGCGGAGTGCATTCTCCTTGTTCTTAGGTTGGTCTCGTGTCTCCGTATTTTCAATGACGATTTCATCATCTTGATCGGTCAACACGTTGTGGAACTTATAATGCAAACGCACACCCGACTCCACCTTGTTGACGTTCTGACCACCGGCACCACTCGAACGGAAAGTATCCCATGAAAGTCCCGCAGGATTGATCTCAATCTCGATGGTATCATCCACCAATGGCACCACAAAGACAGAGGTGAATGAAGTCATTCGCTTACCCTGCGCATTGAATGGGGAGACGCGCACCAAACGGTGAACGCCATTCTCGCTCTTCAAGTAACCGTATGCATAGTCGCCTTCCACTTTGATGGTGACCGACTTGATACCAGCCTCATCACCCTCCAAAAGGTTGGCAATCTCTGTTTTATATCCTTTGTTTTCGCACCAACGAAGATACATACGCATCAGCATATCGCCCCAATCTTGTGCTTCGGTACCACCGGCACCTGCAACAATCTTCAGGACAGCTCCCATCTTATCCTCCTCTTTTCGAAGCATATTTTGGAGCTCTAATCGTTCGATTAGGTCTATGGCATGACTATATGCAGCATCCACCTCTTCTTCACTGACAGCCTCTTCTTTGAAGAAATCAAACGAAAGTTGTAATTCATCGGAAGCAGCCTTCACCTCCTTGTATCCATCGACCCAACGCTTCAGGTCCTTGATTTTCTTCATCTGCTTCTCCGCAGCCTTTTGGTCGTCCCAAAAGCCAGGAGCCTGTGTATGCAACTCTTCTTCTTCGATTTGAACTAATTTCGCATCGACGTCAAAGATACCTCCTCAACGCATCCGTGCGTTCCAACACATTCTTCAGTTGGTCTATTGTAATCATTTTTCTATTTTTATTTAAACGGTGAGTCTGAACTCACCTTCACTAATTATTTCAATCCAATAATAGGCACTGAATTTTTATCTCCCATCATATAGGTTGGCAATTTGCCATCCCATTTCTCGATAGCATACTGACGTACCAACAAATCATTGAGTGATTGAGCTACCACACGGTTGTAATAAGCCTCACCATCTCCCTTGATCTTCAAGGCTCTCGACTCTCCCTCTGCCTTAGCAATCTGAATCTTAGCTTCAGCCTCTGCCTCTTTCACCTTGTTTTCTGCCTTTAATGCATTCTGAACTGCCTCGTTTTTTGCATTGATAGCCTGTGCCAATGAGTTAGGAGGAGTGATCTGAGAAGTAAACTCCTCTACGATAAATCCTTCGTTTGAAAGTGATTGTTCCAATCTCTTTCTTACTTCAGCCTCGAACTCACCACGATTTGCCATCAGATAGTCTGATGTATATTGATTGGCACATGTACGATAAGCCTCATAGATACAAGTTCTAATGTATCCCTCCTCAATCTGATGTAGTGATCTTCTGTACTTTACGAACACCTGAGTAGCCTTATCAGGATTCAAACGATAAGCAATGGTTGGATCCATCGTAAAGGTACTCGCATCTTTTGCATTTACAGAGAATGGCTCGTATGTCTTACGTTGCACATAGGTAGGATATTCAAACACACTCTGCGTAATTGGGTTATGCCATACCCAACCTTTACATGTTTCGATTACACCTCCATGCTTGTCATTATCACTCGACCACTTATAGAAACGGATTCCTACCGAACCAGAATCAATTGTAGTACAACTTTGGGATATAACAAAGCACATAAGAACTGTTAAAACTACCCAAAATATTATTTTACCTTTGTTCACAACCGTACTCATACCATCGTACCCTCCTCTGTCGTTTGAATTTGAATTAAATGAATTATTTGATTTTTCAAAATGGCTTTGACCCGAAATTCCCGAATTACTTGAGAATCCCGAATATCCAGAAAAATTAGAACGTTTTCTTTTAGCCATACTTGTGAAATATTTTGTCGGCAAATGTACGCAAAAGCAGACGAATACTCAAAAAAAATTGGTAATTTATTGGATATTGCTATTGATACATTGCCTCAATCTCTTTTTCGTAATGCTGACTGATTACCTTGCGTTTTAATTTCAGTGTCAATGTCAGTTCATCATTGTCTGGTGTGAACGGACGTGGAAGCAATGTGAACTTCTTCACCTGCTCATACGCGGCCAACTCCACCTGTAGTTGTTGTATACGACCCTCATAAAAGGAGATGATTTTCTCATTTTTAAGAAGATCCTCTATAGAGTCATACTTGATTTTAGAATTCTCTGCATAAGCCTCCAAAGCAGCATAAGCTGGAACAATCAAAGCAGAGACATATTTACGTTGGTCTGCAATGACTGCAGCCTGTTCTATATACTTGTCTACAATCAACTTACTCTCCACCTGCTGAGGTGCCACATACTTACCATTAGAGGTCTTAAACAATTCCTTAATACGTTCTCTCACCACCAATCTACCCTCTTTCGTCAGGTAACCTGCATCTCCTGTTCGGAACCAACCATCAATGAAACCACTTGCATTAGCTTCTGGTTTGTTGTAATATCCCTCGGTGATGGTTTTACCACGCAGCAAGATCTCATCATTCTCTCCTATTCGTACCTCCACCTCTGGCATGACATCACCTGCTGAATTGATTTCATATTTCTCATTGTAGGGATTGTAGCATGAAACGGTGGCTGTCGACTCTGTCAAACCATATCCGACGCATATATTGAATCCCACACTATGCAAGAAGATGTTCACCTCGTCCGACAAGGCGGCACCTGCTGTCGGGAAGAACAAACCACGATCCAATCCTATCACCTTTTTCAACACCTTGAAAAGGGTCTTCTTATAGAATAAGTATTTCAGATTCAGAAGAGTTGGTGCCTTCTTTCCATATCGTTTGTACTCAAGATTTCTCTCTTGACCCACTTTGATGGCATGTCTCATCAGTTTTTGCATCATCGGAGAGAAAGAATCAATCTTATCATTGACACCCATAAAGATTTTCTCCCAGAAGCGAGGTACTGCGCACATCATAGTCGGACGCACCTCTTTGAGTATTTGTTGAATCTTTTTAGGATTTTTATTGACTGCCACAACAACGTTTCTGTACATACAGAAGTAGGTCCAAGCCCGTTCGAAGATATGGCTAAGAGGCAGGAAGGAGAGGGAAAGATCCTTGTCCGTCACGTTTGTCAATCGGATATCATGGATATGGAAAGCCTGTAAATAATTAGATTGACGCAAGATGACACCCTTTGGTTCTCCTGTCGTTCCGGAAGTATAGATAAGAGTGGTAAGGTCGTTGGTCGACAAGCGAGATTGACGTTGGTCGAACTCAGCAACAGCTGTTTTCGACTCCTCACCATGTTTTTTGAAATCTTCGAAAGAGATAGCTGCATCATGACCGCCCAATTGAATGGAAGCATCAATGGCCACCACCCTTTTTAGGTATTGAGAATGTTGAAGAACCTCGATGCAACGGTCGTATTGATATTGTTCACCAGCAAAGATCAGTTCGATATGAGCATCATTTACGATATAATCCACTTGAGAAGCCGACGAAGTGGCATAGAGGGGAACCGTAGTGACACGAACAGCCTGACAAGCCAAGTCAACCGCAATGATCTCCGCCATGTTTTGAGAGAAGATAGCTACTTTATCCTCCTCTTTCACGCCCATTTCAATTAAAGAATGAGCGATGATTTTCACCTGTTGAGCCAGTTCACTCCATGAGATGTCTTTCCATTTATTGTCGGCATCATCCCTGTATTTAAGAACTGTTCTATTGCCGCATTCTTTTGCTTTCTCAAATGCTATTTTTCCTAAATGAACACAAGCCATATCAGTACTATTTTTATTGACAAAGGGAAAATCCCTTTTGAATTATTCTGTGGTGACAGAGGAGGAGGTTACATGTTTCTAATCAGCGTTTGAAACAAATCCCTATCGGAATTGATTTTACCCAACGCTCTTTTCGCAGCTTCCTGATGGGAGCTACGTTTAGAATAGCCAGAACCTTCGGCGATTGCCATTCCACCCACCAATACTTTCGAACGAAAGACGATATTGTTGTCTTTGTCTTTTTTTTCTGAATAGGTGTCAAAATCAACCGTCACCTTATATTTATGTCCCCATTCAATCAATCGGGACTTGAAGTTTTGTTCCACCACAGCCAAAGATGGGATATCCAAATAGGATTTGAAGACCACATCTTTCATGAAACGAAGGACATAAGCATATCCTTTATCCAAATAGATGGCACCGACCAATGCTTCGAAAGCATTACCAAAGACATTCACATTATGAGAATGGGTCAATCTTGGTACGACCATCATTTTATCCATACCTATATCAACAGCAAGTTTATTCAGGGTTTCCCTCTGAACGATTTTAGATCGCAGACTAGTTAAATAGCCCTCACCTTTCGCAGGAAAAAGTTTATACAAAATATCAGAGACAACAGCCTCCAAAACGGCATCACCCAGGTATTCCAAACGTTCATTGTTGAGTTTATGGCCTTGACCATCTTTGACGCATGATGATTTATGCAAAAGAGCCAACTCATAATGCTCCATGTTTTTAGGAGCAAAACCCAGCAACTTTTTCAACATAAAATAAGGCTCTTTACGAGGACGCCCCAAGAGCCTTAACTTTTCCACTATCGTCTGTAGGAACACTAACCTTCAAACTTTTTAAATATGAGAGTCGCATTATGACCTCCAAATCCAAACGTATTGGACATCGCAGCGCGAACCAAACGTTTTTGTGGAACATTGAAGGTGAAATTCAGCGAATAATCTATTTCCGGATCTTCATCTCCATCCTTATGATTAATGGTTGGAGGAACCACATCATTTACAATGGACAAGATGGAGGCAATAGCCTCAACAGCACCTGTGGCACCCATTAGATGGCCAGTCATCGACTTGGTGGAACTGATGTTTAATTTCTTCGCAGCCTCACCAAAGACTTTTTGAATAGCCTTTATTTCAGAAGGGTCTCCATTAGGTGTTGACGTACCATGAATATTAATGTAATCTATATCATCCACGGTTAGTTCTGCATCCTTCAGGGCATTGCGCATCACCAATGTGGCGCCTAAGCCATCTGGATGAGTTGCCGTCATGTGGTATGCATCGGCAGAGGCACCCATGCCTGCCACTTCTGCATATATATGAGCGCCTCTTTTCACTGCATGCTCATATTCTTCCAATATTAAACAGCCTGCACCCTCTCCCAACACGAAACCATCTCGCGATCCACTCAACGGACGAGAGGCTGTCTGATACTCATCATTGCGAGTAGAGAGTGCCCGCATGGAATTAAAACCACCAATACCTGAAGTAGAGATAGGAGCTTCAGTTCCACCAGTAATCATGATATCCGCTCTTCCCAACCGAATCTGATCACAAGCAAGACCGATAGCATGTGTCGATGAAGCACAAGCAGAGACAACCCCAAAATTAGGTCCTCTGAAACTATACTGCATCGATATATGACCAGCTGCCATATTCGCAATCATACGTGTAACGAAAAACGGATTGAAACGCGGAACGTCAGGATTTTGCAAATAATCAGCAATATCACGCTCATACGACATGATTCCACCAATACCCGTAGAGAAGATAACACCAGCTCTGTCTAAGTCTATCGATCCTTCCTCAAATGCCGCATCTCCTATAGCCTCTTTGGTGGCCAACAACGCAAACTGAACATGACGATCATATTTGCGCATCTCCTTTACATCATAATAATTTTCCGCTTGATACCCCTTTACTTCACAGGCAAATTGTGTCTTGAACTTTGAAGCATCGAAGAGGGTAATGGGACCGGCTCCACTTACTCCCCTAAGTAAATTATCCCAAAATGCTGAAACCGTATTACCTATGGGAGTAATCGCGCCTAGTCCCGTTACAACAACTCTTCGTAATCTCATAAATAAAAGCTACTATTTTAAGCTGTTTTCAATGTGTGCAATAGCTTCTCCGACAGTAGATATCTTTTGAGCTTGTTCATCTGAAATCTCAACACCAAATGCTTTCTCGAACTCCATGATCAACTCTACAGTGTCCAAAGAATCTGCTCCTAGATCGTTTGTGAAACTTGCTTCTGGAGTTACTTCTGATTCAGGAACACCTAATTTCTCAACGATAACTTCTTTTACTCTTGTTGCTACGTCTGACATAATCTTAAATTTTAGTTAATAATTTGAATGCAATTTTTTAATTTTGCGGTGCAAAGGAACAAATTTTTGACGATATAGAATAATATTTGTCAAGGAAATTTTGCCAAAACTGCACACTTTAAAAATATTGTGCATTAAATTAACTTATTTTAACATTTTGATAATTGCGTATTTAACTGATTTTCAATTATATATAAAAAGAGTATGAAAAAAATAATATTATTTGCCTCTGGATCAGGCTCTAATGCAGAGAATATCATCACCTATTTTTCTAAAAACAAAGAAGTTACGTTCCCTTGTATTCTGTGTAACAAGGAAGATGCTTACGTAAAGGTGAGAGCTCAAAAACTGGGTGTACCCTTCAAATATTTCACAAAAGAGGAGTGGAAAAGTGGCGAAATACTCAAATATTTGAAAAGTGAAAAACCTGACTTGATTGTCTTAGCTGGTTTCCTTTTGAGAGTGACAGAAGATATCGTTAAGGCATTCCCTAACAAAATCATCAACATCCACCCTGCTCTTCTTCCTAAACATGGCGGAAAGGGTATGTATGGTATGCATGTTCACGAAGCTGTGGTAAACGACAAAGATAAAGAGAGTGGTATCACCATTCACTATGTGAACGAGAACCTCGACGAGGGCGCTACCATCTTTCAAGCTAAATGCGAAGTGAAACCAACCGATACGCCAGAGGATGTTGCTCACAATGTACATAAACTTGAATATCAATATTTTCCACAGGTCGTTGAACAGGTGTTGAATAAATAAATATGCATAGAGACGCACGGCCGTAGAGACGCAATGCATTGCGCCTCTACCATGCATCCCTATCCCACACCCCTACCCAAACAGATTGCCTTCCAACCTAACGAAAGAATCATTTATCTTGCATATTATTTCTCTTTTAATCAAATTTTATTATATTTGCGAAAGATGGATATTTTGAAGCGTCATTTTACCCATTTTTATTCAAAAGAAACCATCTGAATAAGACCAAACATAGTAATAATAAAGCATAGTAATTGCATAACCTAAATAATAAAATCGCATGAAGAGGAAAATTTTTTACGGCCTGCTTATGATAGCAATGTGTGCATGTGAGACACAAGCGCCAAAGAATGAAAACAACAATGAAAATACAGAAAACGTAGCCTCACAAGATTCAGATAGTGTAAATGCGAACGTAACGTGCGCAGAACCTGCCGTTGCCGAGGATCAGACTGCTCAACCTGATGCTCCGAAAAAACCGAAAAAGGTGAATGCCCTCGACAAAGACAATATCTTAGGCGTGAGATTCATGGGTTATTATGCAGATTATGCGAGATTAAAATCCTCCAACAACTATATAAAAGCGGCTCATGTATTCCCTGAGATCGCACAAAAAGAGGATTTCTCTCTCAAAGCAAACGGCGAAGAGGTTTATCTTATCATTGCAAAATTCGATAGCGCCAAAGTAACCATCAACGAACTCACCTTCGACATGCTATTGAACGGACAGGATGAAAACGATGGCAAAATCTTATTCGAAGGACAGCCTAACACGGCCTACCTAATCCGATGCAATGCGAGCGATACTCATTCCAACATCAACATTCGCGTGGAGACAAACGACGGAAAGGCCTTCAACTACTCTCCGAGACTGAGTCTCAAAGATGGCTCCCTCATCACCTCCAATGCTAATGTGGCGGAAATTATATTCAAATAAGGTAAATCCTTATCATCCTTTTCGTAGGTTTTTATCCTTGTAGAGACGTGGCGTGCCGCGTCTCCTGTAAAATAAATAGAATGTCTTGCATTTCACGAGGCATTCTTTTTTATGGTGATCCAATCTATTGTTTTGGATTCAACCATTCACAATAAACCCCAACAATTAGTCATTTTCTAAAAAATTGACTATATTCGCCAAAATATAATACAACATCAACACATATATGGAGGATATAACAAAAGAAATAACTCGGTTAGAGGAGGAACTTACTTGCTTAAAAAATGAGCAACAAACCATCTCTACGCGTTTGGATGAACTAAAAAAAGAGTTGAACTGGACTATTCCTAACTTAACTCGTCTTTTCCAATCATTAACAGAAGAAGAAACGAACTTGCTTTCTCGCTTAACTCAACTGCAAGAGCAGATGAATCTTTTGAAGGAGAATTGCAAAGAATATGTAGAGACACCACAAGAAACGCCTTTTATTGAGCATCTCGAAACAGAAGAAACAAAAAGTGAAAGCGAAACGGCACCTCAATCTGCCGCTTTCTTGGCAAATGAGGAACAGGATACGCTGATTGACACAAGTGAAGAACAGATAGCCGAACCTATCGTCTCTGACAAAACGGAGGAGACTCATGAGGAACTACTAAATGAACAACTGAACGAGCAACCGATTGAACAAACAAAGGAACAGCCGATAGTGCAACCTGAAGTTCAACCGATAGAGCAAACAGAAGTTCAACAGGAAGAGCAACCCAAAGTTGTGCAGCCAACAGCTCAGAAGAAAAAAGCAGAATCCGCCACCAAAGATCTATTCCCAACTGTGGATTGGGAGAAATTCATTGGAGAGAATCTCATCAGCAAACTGGGTATATTGATCTTATTGATCGGTGTAGGCATCGGTGGTAAATATGCAATCGACCATGATATGTTGAGTCCGGCGGTTCGAATCATCATCGGCACTGTTTTTGGTTTGGTACTGCAAGGCGTGGCGCTGAAACTCAAAAAAGATTATAAGAAATTCAGTGCCATCCTATCGAGTGGATCATCGGCCATCCTTTATTTCATGACCTTTTTCGCCTACGGATTCTACGATTTGATACCGAAACCATTTGCCTTCGTCCTTATGGTTTTAATCACAGCCTTCTCCGTCTTTACTGCGTGGTGGTATGATATGGAGATCGTTGCGATTATCGGACAAGTGGGCGCCTATGTCATACCCGTCTTGCTGAGCGATGGCACAGGTTCCGTCCTCTCCTTATGGGCGTATATCGCACTGATAGATGCTGGTATTTTGGTTGTTTCCATAAGGAAGTATTGGCAGAAACTCTTTGCCCTCACATTTGTCTCCACATGGTTGGTCGTGGTAATTTCTTATCGTCTCAAATCATGGGATACGCTATCCGAATGTTATAGTGTGTTGGCATTGATCTTTGCATTCTTTGCCATCTTCTATTTTTCAACGTTGTACTATAAAGTGAAGAAGGATTTTGAATTTGTTCGGTTCGATATCATCTTCCTACTGTCCAATTCGTTCTTGTTCTTTGCCATAGGTTATCACTTGATTCATAACCATGAAGAGATGGTTATTTCATTGCCTGTCTTTGCCATCATCAACGCAGTGATTCATTGCGGTGTCTTTTTCTTGCTCCACAAGAAGCAGTTGGTCGACAAGGCATTACAACGATTGATATTGGCGTTGGGTATACTCTTCATCACCGTAGCCATAGCCATTGGAACGAGTGGACACTGGATTACGATATTCTGGATGATGGAAGCGCTGGCACTCTTCTGGGTGGGAAGATCGAAACAGAAAGCGTTTTACGAGAACATGGCCTACCCTATACTACTCATCGCCTTGGTGAGTCTGATGGCAGATTGGGGCAATCCGAGTGGAGCTGCCTTCCGACCATTGACGTGGTTGGCAACCTTGTTTGCCGAATGGAGAAGCGTCTGGGATGCCCATCCGCATGCAGAACAAGGTGTGGTGTTACCGTGGGTGACAACCGTGATCTCCCTATTCGCATCAGCCGCATTCGTATTTATCGACAATTATTATCCATCCACAGAGAACGATTCGACGACTACAAAGAAAACGAAAATTTTCAGTGTCGTCTTCATCTTCGTACTGACGCTCTCCTTCTTCGTTCATTTCTCACAACCAGGAATAAATATTCTTTTAGCATTGGAATGTGCCATAGCCTTCTACTTCGCAAGAAAGAAGGAGAACCCATTCTTAGAGGCAATCACCTATGGTTTGATTGCACTGACCTCCCTATGTTTCATTATCCATGCATTATCAACCATCAATGATTACAATGCCGGATTAACGACTGCCCTATTCATGAGGGATGTGATTCCATCATCAGTAGCTTATGTTCTAGCATTGGCAGCTATTGTCATTATCGACAGAATGATTCCTGGCAAGGAGAGTGAGACAACGACCTTTTTCTCTTACATCATTCGTGGTCTCTGGATCTATGCCATTGCATTCAGCTGCTTTGTCATCTGTTATCCTTATTTGGATATTCCAGCCAACAATTTGGTCTTCCTATGGACAACCGAGGTGGTAGCCTTTTTATTTGTAGCGCGCTATTTCAAGCAGCCGATTTACGAAAAATCTCTGTTACCACTTCTGTTCATACTGTTAACAATATGGGCAATCCCGCTATCATCTACAGAAAAAGAACTAACTGGGCTGACGATTCTGGCATCCATCTTCTTTATTGCAGGCTTCTTTGCCGCCTTATGGATCAACAAACAGTATGAAACCTCCTATTCCAAGAAATTAGCAGGTGTGTTACAATGTACAATTTCAATACTGGTTTTATTATTAGCAATAAGAATTATCACTCATGTCTGCGACAAATTCCCATTAATTTATTCCATTGATTTTGCAGTAGGTGCACTTGCACTCACCACGTTCCTTGCCTCCAAGAACAATCTCAAGGCACTGGCCAAGTTTGATTTCATACTGATGATTATAGCAGTAATACTGTTCTTACTGGTTGGATTACATCATTTGAGTCAAATAAGGGGATATGTGCTCTCAGGCATGAAAGAACAATACATCTCCCTTGGTCACTATTTGTTCATCCGTTATTTGTCAGTTGCTGTGGTGGCAGGAGCCTTTGCCGTATTTGTCTATTATCGCAATTCTCCTTATTGTAAATTTGGAATGAAAGAGACCGATAAGAAGGTCTGCTATGACACCTTCTTAGTGATTGCCGGACTGATCATCGGAACGTGTGAGCTCTTCAACATCTTCGACATAATGCACTACGAAGAATCCTACAAGTTGGCCTTGTCCATCTTCTGGGGATGTTGTTCAATGTTCCTCATCTACTTCGGATTGTTTAAGCAGATGAAGCACCTTCGCATCGATGGTTTCATTTTGTTCGGAGTGACTATTCTCAAACTCTTCTTCTACGATCTGAGACATCTGGACACCCTCTCGAAGACGATAGTCTTTGTCTCCTTAGGTATACTGCTTTTAGTCTCCTCATTCTTCTATCAACGAATTGCCAAAGAGCAACAGAAGTTAGAAGCGGAAGAAAAGGAGGAAGAGGTAACAACAGAAACAGAATCAGAAGGTTAANNTAATGGCGTGCCGCATCCACTGTGGTAGTGTGCCGCATGGTAGCGTAACCTAC
Organism: uncultured Bacteroidales bacterium; assembly: GCA_902784425.1. GTDB lineage: Bacteria > Bacteroidota > Bacteroidia > Bacteroidales > Paludibacteraceae > UBA1181. Next base: position 7,643 of record CACZUS010000014.1, on the reverse strand, counting down.
CTATTTATCTCAGCCGCCAAATTTATAAGCAGCACACCAGTCGAACCAATATACGGTCTGTAGTCATCGCCATCCACCTTTTCGCTTATCGCATGGCGGAAGGCAAGCCACTCCTCTATCTGTTTCTCAAGTCCTTTTCGTTCTGATTCGGCACTCCTAAGTGATAACTCGTATTCCCTTCTCGAATCTCCCTCATAATACTCAGGGTGGTTTAACTGTTCAAGATTGAAGTCGATTGTCTTACAGAGAGCCTCTGCAGCAATTTTTCCAGGTATTCCCTCTTTCAAATGGTAACTATCACGTTTCAGTCGGCATTTCAACACGTTAGCATTATAAAAACCAATCTCCTGAATAGAGGCTATCAAATTGGAGCTCACGGGTCCGCTCATGGATCCTTCAAAATAGGTCAGATAAGCAATATCAATACCTAAGCGCTCCACCTGATCAGCCAACAGATTCCACTTTACATATTCAGCGGCAATTAGTTCGTGTATGGACTGTGCATCTTTCAGTTCAACTATCTCAGAATATTCTCTTATGGTCTTGTAAAACGCGAGGTTACATCTAACATTATCAGCTAAAACCATATCCCCAGTATTACCACTTTCGTCCAGATTATCATAAAATTGTTCTATCTCAGCAATGGTACTATCGGTAAATTCAGGCAATTTATCGAAGGCATTGAGTGCTGCATCGAGTGGTTGTAAGGATGTCGGTCCGTATTTGCCATGGAATTCATCTATCAGGAAGACAGATTTGGGTGTTTCCGATGGATAGCTATCGTAATCCACTTTGTAATCTTCCACAGGGACGGGAGGAGTCTCTGTGACAGACGGGTATTCTTCCTTTTCAGAAAGCAGGACCTCACTCGCCACCCATTCAGCGACAGAATCAACCAAATCATCCGGAATTGTATCCTCTTTTGTAACATCAACGTTGTCTTGCTTTCCTCCGCAAGAACAGAGGGAAATAAGCAGCAAGAAAAATAAATATTTCTTCATATTATGCATTCTATTTTTCGTAATTCTAATAGTGAAATGTCTCTTTGTATTGCAAATTTAGGAATAAAATTGTAATTTACAATCGTGATCAGGAGCATCAGTCGTACCCATTTTGGGTACAACTGATTGTCTATTATTCATATTTAATAATAAATTTCACGAACTCGACTAGGGTACAATTTGTACCCCACTTGAACAGAAAATATTTAAACAAAAAAACATGACACCCCACAAAACACAAACCAGCCCCCTTATCCCCCTTGTGATCCTATGCAGCATGGGATGGGCGCTCCTATTCACCAGCACCTCCTGCAAGAGGATAAAAAAGGAGATGAAGGAACTGATCATCAACGGAGGAAAGGAAATAGACGCTCAAATCTCTTCTCTCTACCCCGAATTAGCCGACACCGCATGTGTTGGCATGAAATGCGACAACGGCTTTAGCTACCAGTATTGGTTTAGGTATAAAGCCACCCCTTCCACGGTGGAAAGTGCATTAATGGCACACCTTTGTCAATCTGTAGAGATAGAGCCCGACACCACGCTCATACCATGTAACAGAGAGTATGCCATAGATAATTTTCAACTTAAAGAGGGTACCGATTTCAATCACTTTGCAGAGTGGAAAGCTGCTCCAGAAGATCATCTTGTCTATTACCATTGTACGAGGACACCGCTTCATCATGTGTTAGTGTTCGACACGGTTGAGGGGTATGCTTATCATTATATCAGTGAGTTTAGAGAATAAAATGTAGGGACGTGGCGTGCCGCGTCCGCTTGCTTCATCCTATAATTTTTCTATTTTTGTATCATTATTCATTCATAAAAATTCAATAGCATCATGACAAAAGATTATCTCAAAGCATTACCTATAGCAATATTCTTTTTCATTATAAGTTTCTTGGTACACAGCCTGGCAGGCGATTATCATAGGGAAGGAGCATTCGTTTTATTCTTTATTGTTCTTCCCATTTTAGCTATCACATCCTTTATCGTACCCTTCTTTTTGAGACGTTACTGGAAATTGACCGTAGGAGTGATGGTAATAGAAACATTGTTGGGTGGACTTATCAATAATATGGCACCAGGATTTTTATTGGAAGCGATAGCCATCCCTTTGGTTTGTTATTGGTGGCTTAATTGGGTAAAGAAGGATGAGAAATAATTCATTTCCAATATCACACATATATATAACATTTTAGAAATATAATTGCATTTACGCCGTAGGGACGTGGCGTGGCGCGTCCGTTGTGAATTGGCATATTCGTTCTGACAAACCGTAATATACAAGTAGTAATCAACCGACATACTATGCTTGTTTCGTGAAAATTTTTATATTTGCGCAAAATATAACAAATCAAAAACGAAAAGATATGGCAACAATAACATTAAAATACAACCCACGCAGCAAATTTGCTATAGCTTTAATTAATTTAATAAAAGCTTCACCAGACAAAGTGGAAATAATTAATAGCCCATACGATAAAAAATATGTTTCAGAGGTAACGGCTATGGATAAAACTCATTTTAAATCCGTAAAAAGAGAGGATTTATGGAAGTGAAATACGATATTCGATATTCGGAAGATGCACTAAATGACATAGCTTTTTTTAAAAAATTAGGGGATAAGGCTATAATAAAGAAAATAAACAAAATTTTGGACGAACTTGAATTACATCCAAAAAGCGGAAGCGGACAAATTGAACAATTAAGATTTGACCTGACTGGTTTTTGGAGTAGAAGAATAAACAGAGAACACCGCATTTTATACAAGATAGATGAAGAAAAGAATATAGTATATATATACAAAATGAAAGGTCATTACTAAAACAATCTCTATAACAACAGCATACGAATTTATGACGGAGGAATACATATATGTCGTTTCTGCCGATTATGCAGGAGGATTATCGCTAAACATTCATTTTAGCGATGGATTGGAGCGTGTTGTGGTTTTTTCTGATTTCTTTGTACGCCATCCACATCCGCAGCACGACAAATAAATAAAACCCACTAACTTCAAAAAATTCTCCATTCGATACGGAAACATCATTTGGGGTAAACATGTAGACTTGGGATTTCCTGTGGGTGCCCTATATCGTGGCAACTTGGAATTGTGTTGCGACGAAGTGTAAGAATTGTACTTTTTTATGTAAAAAACTTTTTTTATTACATATTTTTTTTACTTTTGCACTCGCATCGTGGTAATGCATGCCGTCCAGTGCGAAGATATTCATACCACACATTAATCCTAATTATAAATTTAGTATCAGGGTTTTTGTCACTTAGTTTACTGGTCCACCTTTTATTCGATAAAGACACTGATGCGCCTAAATAATTTATAATTATGGAGCATATCTCTTATTTTAAGCTTCAAGCAAAGATTCTTTTAAAAGATTACAAAACCCGTTATTTTAACGAGGAAAAAAAGTTTTATTGTTACCATCCAAACCACTTTGACATTGGAGGACTCTTTCTTTACTATGAATATCCTGATCAGGATGAAAATTTCTCTTTTACTTTAATGAATGCACAGCATCTTATCGCAAAGATGGTCGGATACGACAAGTGGGAAGACCTCATTCATGCCTCCGAATCCGAACAAGAGTTGGCGGAATTCCTTCTTAATCGGTTCAGAGATTCACAAGACATACAAAATTGGGAAGAGACTTTGTCTTTTACGGGATTAGATAGATATAGAACAGAAGCAGCAGAATCGGTGCTTGAATATGCCCGTCAATATTACGAACTCGAGGAAAGGGAACAGATTGTAAGACTGCCGACAGATAGGATAACAGTTCTTTCTGGCAAACAACGGAAGGAGGCGTTAATGCAATTTGACGATGAGCATAATCCGTCCGGGCTTTTAAGAACTGATTCTGTCGTATATTGCTCTCATTGCAGACAGTCTTTTGTGTTCTCCAAATCAAAGGTTATAAAAGACAAAGAAACAAATCTCACAATGGTAGTATGTAAAAATTATCCAAATTGTAAAAACACGTATCTTGATTTAAAAGTTTTAACTCCGACAATTCTATATGGGGACGAAAGAATGAAAATCCTTGAAGAAGATATACAGGGAAGACTGCCTCATATAGAAATAGATTCAAAAGTACGTTGTTTACATTGTGGAGAAGAATATTCTTACAAGGAAGCAAAAGTGGTGTTTTCTCCAGATGATCACGAAGAACATATACATTGTAAGAATTATCCCCAGTGCGATGGTTTATCCTTTGATTTAATCAAAGTGGATGATTAATTTAGAAAAAGGCAGGGTATTGGAAAACTCCATTTTACCCTGCCTTAATTTCTTCTCCCTCCCTAATAAAACGATCTTTTTTTAATCAACTATCTATTCTCCTTTGATTACAGGAACTGTCTTAGGAAGATCAGCTCTAGTAGTATAATTGTATGTTCCAACTCTCATAGGATTTTTTATCGTAACAACTTGATCACTATAAAAATTTTCTCCAAGGATAAGAACAGTATTGCCATCATACCACTTATACTGTTTATTTGAGATCTCACATGCTAATGCAGCATTGCCAATGACTTGAAATACCTTAAAGGATGTTTCTTTTTTGTTCTCATAACTAACCGGTTTTTCAAGATACTGGATTGGATCTGTTTTTGTTTCCGTACCTATATTATCTGAATCGCTGTTTAAAGAATAAATTACGAATAAACCAGCAAATGTTAAAACTACACCTGTTATGACACCTAAAATAAATGATTTCATATGCACTTTTTTTTGTAAATTCATATTAGTTTATACAAGATAACAATATATTAATTTTTCCCATCGGCAAATTTGCGTCCTTGAACTTCCAGCACACTCTTCCTAAACAAAACATGCGTGACACTGTCACAAACAACACGCATGTTTTTTCAGAAAAAATATTTAAATTAAATTTAGTTTTACAAAAAAACATATTAGTGAGATTAAATGAACCCCTTCTCTCTGAACATTTTTATCATTTCCAATTGTGCTGGAGTCGGTTCCTCCTTCCCTGATTCAGTGGTTTCGTAGTCTGCCACCCATTGTTTAAATATATTTTTGATTTGGTCACACACCTTTTGGTCATTTTCGGCAATTTTCTTTAAATCCCATTCATCAATACTTGAGGTCCCCAATTTACGGACAATGGAGATTCTAGAATCTTTGTATTTTCCTTTCTTCGTGACAAAGTAGTTATTACTTGCTGAAATGTTAAGCTTCTTTTCCAAAGGTAATTTGTTCCCGAGATGTTCGAGTATTTCGTTTACTTCATCCTCCTCATAGGTAAAGTATTTCGTATCCCATGTTTGAGGGAATATGTGTTCTATCTCCCAATAACCTGGCAACAGCTCTATTTGTGCTGTGTCTTGATATGCGAGCAGTTTCAGAAGCATCCTAACCATATTTCTATGAGGTGCTATAATGAGATTGTCAGTTCTTAGTTTTTCTGCACTGGTAGCATCTTCACCCTCTATTTTCTTGTCTTCAAAACCTGCATAGAACTTTGGATGGCTATTATTAATAATATTCACATCCAATTTAAGTATGTCTGCTTTTACTGCATTGATGGTCGGAATCTCCAAATAGCGAGTGATGAGCATAACATATAGTTTTCGCAAGAACTTCAAGAATAACTCCACGAAGTCAGGTTTCGACTTGTGCTCCATATAAAATATTGACACTGGATATTTCCAAAACTCATTAGTATATGACGAAAGGCAGTCAAGTACTTTCCTGATATCCATATTCTGACTCCAGACTTCATTTGTAGATTCTCGTCCATTGACAACTTCCCAAAGGTGAAGGTTCTCCGCCAAGTCATCAATTACACCATCTGTCAATCTGTTATGATTCTTGTCTTGGTAATATTTTCTAACACCCGGAGTCGTTGACTTATCGTCTTTTTCTTTTGCTCGCAAATAGAACATATGGTAATAGAACAAAGATTGAATGCTTTCTCCTACTTTAGAGGCGTCTGCTTCTAGTTTCTTCCATTTCTTTATAAAATTCTTTTTGCCAGCATCGTCTAATTTTTTGTAGATGCATGATTTGAAAATATCAGCGTCAGAAAGTGGCAATCCTCTGTTGTTAAGCGTATTAAAAATCGTCAATGCGGTTTCCTGATCATCAGCTGTAATAGGCAACAGTATTGAATAATTAAGAAGTGACAAGACAAATTGGTAGACGCTATTGGTTTGAGGAGACTTGATTGTTAAAAGATCAATGAATTTTTTGTAGTTCCTTGAATAATTATCTTTCGCATCCGGTTTAATCGTCCCCGTCTCCATTATATTACGAAGAATTTGGTTGCTGGAATCAATAACTACATCCGATCTCAATAATATTTCGTTCCTGTTTTCTTTGCCTGTAAACTCATTGATTTTCCATAAAGCGGGTTTTATCAATGAGATGAAATGTTTCACTTCATCGGTCTGGTTTTCTTCCTTTTCAAGCATGAATAATACTGCTCTCAACAAGAGGAAAAGGGATGTTATACGTTGTTGGCCATCTATAATCTGGCGTGCTTCATTTTCCTCATAAGATACTACACATCCAAGAAAATAGGTCTTTGCTCCATCAGATTTTGTTCGTTCAATTGAGAACTCCCAAAGGTCTTCAAACAAGGTGATGATTTCATCATCTCCCCACGAATAAGGTCGTTGGTACTCTGGTATGACAAATGGTGTCTTTTGTCCACTATTTAGCAGTTCCAGTATGGTCTGCTTATTTACGCTGATATTTGTTGTTGCCATATTGTATGTTATTTCCTTTATTATATTTCATGTCTAGTTTTTGTTGACAACAAATATATGTTGTTGTTGGAGTATACAATCTTCTAAATGAAGACCTCTTTTTCGTTTAATGCATCAATTAAAAGGGTTGTTGCAATCAAATCAAAAGATTATCTGTCATACTTCTTTAAATCTATTAAAGTTTCGCTTCATTTCCAACATCCTTTTTTTTGACTCTTTCTTTGGCTTTCTCGTCTTCTCCATGAAACGCAGAGCCTTTTCCCCATAAAATATAGGAGTTGGAATATAGTCATATTTAGAATGTGATGTCATGTTCGTTATGTTTATGTTTTTTGTTCTTCTTGATGCGAATACAACATAAATTTTTATGCTTGACAGAATATTTTGAGATTTAGCATCAACAAAAACAGTCTCAAATAAAAAACCGAGGCTGCCTCAAGGAACTGCAATCCAAGCTCTCGCCTTCGGTTCTTGAAGATTCATCAACCAAAGTTGAAATATCTTCAATGCAAATATAAAACAAAAATAATAATTCACAATTTTTATTTTATCCCACTCGTTTTTCTATCCCATCTTCCTGCTTTCCTTATCTCATTCCTAATGGATCTTTCCCTTCTCAAACAACTTATTTATAGGCTATCCCGAAATTCTTTTTAAATATTGGTACAAATTTTCGATTGAATCGAAAATTTGTACCAATAGTCACTAAGGCAATTTCACTCCATGGAATCTTGCACCGTAGGAACGTAATGTGCCACATCCGCCATAACCACCCAATAACAAAAAACCAAAGGGGCATATCCACTGATACACCCCCTCGAATTTATTCAAAAATGAATTAGAATTTAAATGACAATCCTCCTGCAAACCAAGGAATAACACCATTATCGA
>CACZUS010000013.1 GCA_902784425.1 uncultured Bacteroidales bacterium | reverse complement strand
TGAGGAAAAGAAAAAACTTGAAATCCTTAAAAACAGCATAGATAGAGAACCAGTGGAAGTCGCATTTTGGAAAGCTCAGGAACATAATATTTGGTCTGGCGAGATTCTTCCTATGATAGAATGGGCAACTGATGAGAACGGCAACTTCGATTTAGGCAAGTTTAATAACTATAGGGAAAAGTTTGCAGAGGTGTTTGCAGGTGAATGCAACGCAAATATTGATAATACTCGTAGGGCATTATTGACACAAGGAATGAAGGATTTTCCACGTATTTTCAGAGGCAATACAAATTATCGTTTTGGTTGGGATTGGAGTGATTGGCAAGCTCTCATTAATGATAACAAAGATAAATTCAAAAGTTTCTTTGACAAATTGTTGAACAACGACAAAACACTTCAACAAATGATATATGAATATGTAAAAAATCCTGTAAATAATACTGATGCATTCTATCGGTTCGTAAAACATCCGGAATTATTGGCTTATTGTAAGTATAAAAATATTCAAAAGTGGGACAATTCTTATTGCCTGGTTAAGCAGCAACAAGCAAAGGCAGGCAACTACTTGGAACTTGAAACATTCTGTTTGTATCTTGATTATAAAAGTAGTATTGTGCCATATAGTTATACAATAGCATTAAGTAAAAATGACGGAATTGATTATAAGGGTTGGAAAATGTGGCTTTGGGAATATAGATCGACAGCGCTTGTGTTTGATAAAGTATGGAACGGATTTCAAGTTGCAATTGATGTTCATTATAACAGAACAAAAGTAGATGATTGGGATGTACAATTGTTTTTAAGGCCAGGAAAAGGCTGTACTGAAACAGACTTGAAAGATATTGCATCATCTAAAGGATTAAATTGGAATGGAGAACGATATGAATTGAGAGATTTGTCAAAATCTAATGTTATAGACAAGACAAATGCTCTGTTATCCAGCTTTTAAATCCTTATCATATCTTTCTTTCTATGCTCCCCCTTCATCCCCAACACCGTCCACTACACCGAAATCCTTTCCCGGGTTCAATCCGTGAAGCACACGCTATGGATTGGCACCGCCGATATCAAAGACCTCTATGTGGAGGTGGGCAAAGAGAAGAAACCGTTTCTGGCGCTTATTGCCCAACTCATCCGCCGGGGTGTGGAGGTGAGGCTGATCCATGCAAAAGAGCCGGGACCGAACTTTCGTGAGGACTTCGATAAATACCCTGTGTTGTACGACCGACTGGAGCGAGTGCTCTGCCCAAGAGTTCATTTCAAGATGTTCGTATTCGACTGCAAAGAGGTTTACGTGGGTAGCGCCAACCTCACAGGCGCTGGTATCGGTATGAAATCCGAAACAACACGCAACTTCGAGGCCGGAATACTGACCGACGACCCGCAAATCGTCGAACAAGCCATGAACCAGTTTGATGAAGTGTGGATGGGCAAACACTGCAAAACGTGCAGACGGAGGGAGTATTGCGGGGATCCGATTGGGTGAATTTTTGGGGAGCAAAAGCTTAGCATTATTTTATGCTTCTGCCCATCTTTTTGTTAAGCCTTGCCTTGGCCATTGCCTCCCTGATGCCCCCATTTTTGACAAAGAAATCCTCAAGTCGGGAGAGATAACTTTCCATCATTTTGTCGGTTTGGTGAATCAAAGTCAGGGCAACGTTAGAGATTTCCTCTGCAGTCCATTTCTGAAAAAATGGCTGATAATGAGACAGCTCATTGTGGTATTTGCAGTAGTTCACCATAGAAGCGTAACGAGGATGAGAGCTATCCCAAATGGTCAAGTTTCTTGTCCGCAGGTAATCCTCATAATCTTCCCTGAGTTCCAACAAGCTGCTTTTCCCCACATTCATAAGTTTTATCTGCATCTCGGTAGAAGTCACGCCATCAGCCATGCCCTCCACAAAATTCTGCTTGCCAGAGCGTGCAGCTTGTATCATTTGATCAATGGTTCTGTCCTTTGGCACCAGATATTTGTGCGCAAAGAAAAAAGTAAGATCGTAAATCACTTGTGATTTTTTATAGAAGTAGGTGTTTCTACAATCTCCATTCCCTCGTAGAAACCCTTGTGGTTTGGGGGTATATGCCATATTTCTTAATGTAACAAAATCAGATAATATTTCTTAATAACTAGACAAACTAAAAAATGCTCGACGCAACTCGAACAAGCACAAAGATACACAATTATAGATGATTTCCTTACGCAATTGTCATTTTTTAGAATGGGTAGCGCCAACCTCACAGGCGCAGGTATCGGTATGAAAGCCGAAACAACTCGCAACTTCGAAGCTGGAATACTGACCGACGACCCTCAAATCGTCGAACAAGCCATGAACCAGTTTGATGAAGTATGGATGGGCAAACACTGCAAAACTTGCAAACGAAAAGATTTCTGCTCGGATCCTATCGTGTGATATTTTTGGCAAACGATTGAGAACACAACAACGAGGGCGCATCAAAAATCAGATTTTGATACGCCCTCGTATTATTAGATTATACTAATCTGTGATAACAGAGTGTATTTTACTTTTTAACGACAAACTTCTTTATAGTCACACCATTTTCTGTGATGATGCGAATCATATAATTACCATCTTGTAAATCAGCAACGGAGATAGTGTTTCCTGTGCCTTTCTTCACCACAGCACCTGTTGTCGAGATAATTTCGACACTGATTGGTGTTGCACCATAAATCTCAACCACTGACGATGCAGGGTTAGGCGCAATTGAAACAGGAGTGACAGCAGCGTCATTAAGACCGACAAAGTCGCCATCAAACTTAATCCAGTCTATATCAATATAGCTTCCTGTATTTTTGATGACCATGTTCTGCACGCCTTTCTTAAGAGTGACTTTCTTAGACAACTTCACCTCATCAAATTCACCCCAATCACCTATTTTATTAACACTAACATCGAACGACACATTTGATTCATCAAACTCTACTGACAATGAGCCAGAATTATTACCTTCACCCAAGCGCAATGTCACATCGTAATCACCATCTGCTTTCACATCAACGGTATAAGACAACCACTCATCACCTTCGAATGATCCAACTGCCACACCGTTTGAGATTTCCTTGAGGTCAACATCATCTTTACGATAATAATTGTTGTAACTATCACATTTGTTACCATCAGACTTATCGTAGTAAGCCATGCCAGAAGCTCCTTCATCATAATTCTCTGCTTCAATCTTTCCAGGAATAACTGCCGCTGTACCTCCATAAGGATGGTTTGGCTCAACCACTGTTACAGTCGTACTACCTTTCACAGTCTCATTACCATTTGTGACTACCTCTACGTTAATCTTATGACTACCTGTAGTTTCTGGAGTCCAAGTGAAGCTTTCGCCTTCACCGATTTTTGTTTCTCCATCGTAGTAGGTTATGCTTTTAATGCCATCTTCAACATTATTCACTTTCACCTTCAAATCGACACTCTTACCAAGTACAATCGTAGATTTGCTTACTTCGATGCTTGCAGATGGACCTGCAGGACCACCAGCATCCTTACCGCAGAATTTAGCCTTTACGCTTTTAGCTTTATCCGATGCCATATATTCACGTAACCATTTCATGCTGGCACGTTCTTGACCTTGACTACTCACCATCCAAGTACCATTTCTCCAGGTTCCACCTTGCACAATTCCCCAAATAGTAACACCAGAGACAAACTCAGACTCCCACATTATAGGGAAAGAACCCTTCATAATCTCTAATTGAGTATTGTCATTAGACTGGTTGATATCATACTCAGTGATGTAACACTGCAACTCTCTACCAGCTTTGCTCGTGATTTGGTCGTGAATATCTTTCAAATTGGCTTCGAATCCAGACATACTACTTCCGTGACCGCTATAATAGTCATCCAAATCGTGCGTTTGGTGTCCATAAGCATCAATAGGTGCACCTTGTTTTACCAAAGTAGAAACAAGATTTATGAAATCAGATTTCTGATGAGTAAGAGTGTTGTAGTCATTATAAATCAACACTGCGTTCGGGAATCTCTCACGAGCCATTTTGAATGCTTCTGTAATCCATTTGTAGTCGTATGGGTCGTTACTGTTACCTAAAGCCTGACTCAAAGTTTGCTTAAAATTCTTACTGTTACCTTCTTCTGCATGTCCTCGTATAGCCTCATTCACAACATCAATTATTGCTAAGTCAGGATACTTGATTGCAACAGCGTCAAACCAATATTCAACTTGTTTTCTCAATTCTTCTGGAGAACATTTATCTACAACTCTATCTGGCCACTGGCTTGTCCATAGAAGAGCATGGAATTTAAACAACACGCCGTGCTGCTTGCACCAGTTGTAATGAGAATCGGCACTTCTCCAATTCCATTTTTCAACTCCCTCTTGCCCACTGCTTACCAAACAGTTGACAATTGAACCCCATTTGGTCTCATTCTCGCAAGTAAGCTGATCCCACAGTTCTTCATATTTCAAATTACCGACGCCTGGCTGTATTTGAGCATGCGTGGTGATGTTACCCAAAAACTTACAAGTGCTTTGGTTTAACTGTGCGTCTGCTATGCCTATGCCCATAAGCGCAGCCGCAAAAAGTGTAATAATTTTCTTATTCATGATTTTGTGTTTTTGTAATGGTTTATTAGTGTAATGTAATGATTAACTCCCTATTTAATACAATGATTGAATACGATGTAATACAAAAATATACTATAAAAACGACTAAGAATTTCCTTCCATTGTCTATCAATTCTTAAATCAACAATTTTTTCGACTCACCTTAGCCATCGACAAAAATAGGAAAATAGTATCGGAAATCCAAATTTTTATCTAAATATCTAAATCATTCTCAATTCATTCCGTTCGATACTGCCTTTTTTCCCTATATTTGCTTTACTAAATTTATAACAACATGATACACCAAGTAGAGAAACCAATTGAACGAAGTCCACTGAGAAGAAAAATCGGTCGTGAATTTTATATAGCCAAGCGATTTTTGAAATGGCCCTTTTCAGGCACGAAATTCTCGAAGATAGACCACAACGTCAAGTTCACCAATATCTGGATGGAACACAAATCAACACTTCTACGTAAGTTGAAAGATGTTGGAAACCGACCATCGCATTGAGGTCCAATGGTGGGGCAGTTACACCCGTCACAACCGCATTCTAAAGCGCATCACCAATCGTAAGACAGGCGAAGTGACCGAAGAGCTGGTAGCAGAGAACAACGCCATCATGATGTATAACCCGATGCTGAATGAATAAAATATTCCTTACCAACCAGAGGCAAACACCGCAATAGAACGAACCTTTACAACATCCGTTTTATCAAACCAAACAGTTTGTACGGCATATAACGGAATGGAAGGTCTATCCATGTAGGTGCCTTAATGATGGAGCGCTGATGGGTGAAGGCATCAAACGAGAGTTTGCCATGATAGTGCCCCATACCGGAGTTCCCCACTCCTCCAAATGGTACGTTTCCATTGGCTATGTGCATAATCGTATCATTGATGCACCCACCTCCCGAAGAGGTGTGCCTAATCACATCCCAACCATCATTCGCACAGCCAAACCAGTAGAATGCAAGCGGTTTCTCTCGCTCATTCACAAAAGTGATAACCTGATCCTTAAATGAACCCTCTTTTTCAGAAATAGTGATCATTGGAAAGATGGGACCGAATATCTCCTCTGTCATCACAGGAGCGTCTGGCTGTACATGATCCAATAGTGTAGGCTCAACAAATCGCTCTGTCGCATCGGTGCGACCGCCATAGACAATCTCTCCATCCTGCAGATAACTCGTCACCCGTTCAAAGGCTCGATCATTCACTATGCGTACAAAATGGGGCGACTGTTTAATGTCATCCCCATGCAACTCCTTGATGCTTGCAGCAAACTCACGAACAAAGGCCTCTTTAACCTCCTCATGGATAAGAATATAGTCTGGTGCTATGCAGGTCTGACCTGCATTAAGACTTTTTCCCCATGCGATACGACGGGCAGCGATCTTAATATCGGCTGTACGATCTATGATACAAGGGCTCTTACCTCCCAACTCAAGGATCACAGGTGTGAGATGCTCTGCCGCGGCAGCCATCACCTTACGACCCAACGCAGGACTGCCCGTAAAGAATATCAAATCGAAACGACATGCGAAGAGATTCTTGTTGACCTCCCGATCACCCTGCACCACAGCCACGTAATGTTCCGAGAAGGTGTCCTTTATCATATCACCAATGACTGTAGACACCTGAGGCACATAGGGCGATGGTTTGAGAATGGCGGTACATCCTGCCGAAATCGCTCCCACAAGCGGATTAAGCAACAACTGAACAGGATAGTTCCATGGAGAAACGATAAGTGTCTGTCCCAATGGTTCACTCACAATGTAAGAACTGGACGGAAACAAAGTCAGTGGACTATGCTTACGCTTTCGGCGTGCCCATCGTGCCACCTGCTTGAGGTGCTCTTTGATCTCACTTTTCACCAATCCTATCTCAGTGAGATAAGCCTCTTGAGAAGATTTATGAAGGTCGCTCCAAAGGGCATCCGTCAATCGATCCTGATATTGTTCCAATGCATTGTACAACTTGTTGAGTTGTTCCTTTCGGAACTTCACAGGAAGAGTAGTCCCTGTACGAAAGAATTTTCGTTGAGAAACGAGTATCTCATGAATTTTTTGTTCAGTGGTGTTTTCAATTGTCATTTCTATCGTTAATTGTGGTGGCTTATGTGTCACCTAAACGTATAATTAAAGCCAAACGAGAGTTGTTCTTGTATCTGTACCTTTATATCCTCATCTTTCGGAGTATTGTCATATCGCATAATCAATGAAAGGCGTGTACCCAGATAACGGTTGATGGCAAACTTACCGACCACCTCCCAGTCGAATTCTATATTCTTGCCCTTATAGGAGGAGAAGAAATCCACATTCGACTGAAAATTAATCTCCTTCGATACCTTCCAATCAATTTTTGCCTGAAGCAAGCAACCTGGATAGGTGACATAGGTCTCCGTGCTATCCAATCCCACATGTTCCGGTTTGATACGATCGTCAATACTGAAAAGCAATTTATAAGCCAATGGGGATATACGGATGGAGGTCTTATTATTATAACGGCACTCCATTCCCAAACTGAAGAACATACGGGTAGGAGACAAAAAAGCAGAGACCACCTCATCAGAATTGGTCTTCTTATATCCTGTAAAGAAGGATGTCCTGAAATTTACCGCAGCACTATAATAGACCTTTTTAGAGAACCAGGTCTGATAATCGACCATTGTTGTCACATCAAACAAGTCATTGTTGACACGGAAGGCACGTATGGTATCCACCTCAGTGTTGTAGAATCCTATCTTGATGTCGAAGTTGTTATCCCACATGAATCGATTCTTACGATAGATAACAGAATATTCCAATATCGACAAGAGTGTAGCGTTCGGCGTACCTCCCTTATACCAGTTGTCTGTCACATAATATTGGGAAAATTGCATAGCCAAATTTCCTTCATAAGTCCAATTCGTATTTTCGCGTTGACGTATGTTAATTTTTTTCTCCTCCACGACGATTCCTTTCATTGAAGGTTCCAATCCGCTCACAATAATCATTTGATCCAACACATGAGCCTTTTCCATCTCTTCATCGTATGGCTTCAAGTTACAATAATCAATCAGATGAGGCGTTTCAACAGAAATACGGTTTACCACCTTTCGGCGAATCTTCTCATTCAGAATCATCAACTCACATTGCTTTTCAAATTTGGTGCTTGTAAAAACCGAAGGTTGGTTTTTTTTATAATCCAACACGGGTGTTTCAAGGATAGGAAAGAAGTCAGAATTCTTGATAGAATCGAAGATAACAGGGAAAAACAGCAGTTTTTTTTCACCATTTTTTAAGGATAAAGAATCCACTTCTTGCGCCTGCATCACGGAGACACACAAGAAGTAAAAGAAAAACAAACACAAAGAACCGTATAATCTACCTTTCATTATCATCTATTCTCTGCACATCAAGCTACAAAAAACATACCATTTACAAAAGTATCAAAAATAATTGATTCAGAAAACATTCAAATGGATTCTATAAATTCATTTCGTGGATATAGAACTCACCTTCAATTATTATTCGCGAAAACGTTTTATCACGTTATATGCGACATATATGCCAAGTTCACCCGCCTTACTCAAATCTGATATGCCTTTCGCATTCTCTCCAATTAAGACATAGCACAGTCCCCTATTGAAATAAGCTTCTGCAAAATTATGTTCCAATTCAATCGCTTTTGTATAGTTGGCAATGGCATTTCGATAATCCTTCTGAAGTGTGAATACATTTCCTCTGTTAAACCATGAGAACGGGAATTGTGGATTTGTCTTGTTGGTCTCCTCATAATCTTTCAACATCAAATCGTAATTCAGTTTCTCTTCGTAATACTGATCGGTGTTTTTCTTCCGTTCATTGGCCTCCACCTCATCCATCATAGAGAGTTCATACTCCAACTTTTTCATCCAACAATTTCCTCGAGAGAAACGATAGATCCACACATCCGACGATGAAGAGATATCTATGGCTCTTCCCAAATCTTCTATGGCACTATCATAATCTGAGATGTATTCAAATAGCAAAGCACGTCGGAAATAACTAGCAGCAGATGGCTTATCTTTAATGATGTTGGTCTCCTTTTCAATCTCCTTAAAAATGGATTCCAATTGATTATCAAAAGAGAGTTCTGAATTGGTGAGATAAAGTTTCTCACCCATCACACCAGACTGATTCAACTTATCAATCAAGGAATTAAAATAGATGGACTTCTTCACCTCCGAATTCTTTGCTGGATGGAAGGTGAGAACAATATTCTTTTCTGGGTCGATATTGAAATTGACATTCTGCACTCTTCCTCGCGACTCATTTTTGTAGGTCAGACGCTTGTTCTCCTCCTCGCGATCGGCCACCACCAGTTTATTGTGATTCTGCAAATTCTTATCCGACTCCTTACGAGTGGATTTCGACTTTGTCTTTTGCTCAATATCCTTCTTGGTCAGTTTCCTCTGACTCAGCAACATAGCCGTATTGAAATCTTTCTCGGCTCCAGACTTATCAAACTTTTTCATCTTTGCTTCACCACGTCCGTAGTAGGCAGGGAAAAAATCCGGATACTTCTCGATAATGGTATTAAAATCTTTGATGGCTTTATTCAACGCGCCCAATTCACTCTGTAAAAGGGCTCTGTTGTATATGGCGAAATCGTTGTCTGGTTCTATCTCTATCACCCTGTCAAAATCTTCCACCGCACGATTCTTGTCACCTATCTCAGTACGAAGGATACCCCTGTTGTAGTAGGCCATGGTGTTGTAGGGATCCAACTGAATCACATGGTCATAGTCGTCCATAGCTCCTCTCAAATTGAGTAGTTGATAACGCACCAAACTTCTGTTGATATAATACCCTGTTCGATAAGGGTCCAAACGGATGGCCTCATCAAAATCTGCAAGGGCTTGCTTGTACTCTCCTTTTGCGTAATAGACATACCCCCTTGCGGCATGCCCGTCCGAACTAAACGGATCGATATCCAACACCTTCTGAAAATCTTGCATGGCCGAGGTCGTGTCTTCGTCAGACATGTAGGCATATCCTCGATTCAGATAGGCATCCTTGTAACGGGGATTATTCTCTATAGCAACAGTAAAATCCTTTACTGCTTGTTTATAGTCCTCTCGCTGAATAGAAACGTAACCTTTACAAATCAACAACAACTTGTTCTCGGGCGAGAACTCTAACCCCTTGTCAAAATCGGCCTTTGCCTCATCATATTTCTTCTGATAGATTCTTGCTATGCCTCGACAACGATATGCCTCCACCAAGAACGGATTTCTTTCCAATGCGGCAGAGCAATCCTCCTCCGCCCCTTTGAAATCCTCCAGACTGATCTTTGCCACAGCTCTGTAGAAATAGGGTTCTGGCAAATAGGGCTTCACCCGTATCACCTGATTGAAATATTGAATGGACAAGACATAATCCTCAAAATACAAAGCATTACGTCCTATTGACAAAACACGGTCTGTATTGATCTGAGAGAAACCTCCTAAAGGAAATCCAACTCCCATCACAGCAAGGAACATCACTATCTTAAAAATTCTCCTCATTCTCTTTTCTTCAGTTGTACGGGCGAATTGCATTCGCCCTTATTTCAATTACACTTTCATCATCTATGCGAATTGCATTCGCCCTTATTTCAATTACACTTCCATCTTCTATGCGAATTGCATTCGCCCTTATTTCAATACACTTCCATCATCTATGCGAATTGCATTCGCCCTTATTTCAATTACACTTCCATCATCTATGCGAATTGCATTCGCCCTTATTTCAATAAGCTCCTACCATCCAAACACCTTCCCTCTCCCTCATCATCCAAAAAGATACTTAAAGGCCTCCTCCACTTTACGAGCGAAGCACACTTCTATAGAACGATTTTTTATCGAAATATTTTTGTATTCAGGGATAATTATTCGCTTGAAACCTAATTTTTCAGCTTCTGATATTCGTTGTTCAATCCTGTTGATTGGGCGAATCTCTCCTGAAAGTCCCACCTCACCCGCCAAGCAGGTTTGTTCATCAATTGCGATATCCATGTTGGATGAGAGGATGGCACTGATGATGGCAAGGTCGATGGCAGGGTCGTTGATCTTCAGTCCGCCGGCAATATTGAGATAAACATCCTTCTGCGCCAATTTGAAGCCCACACGTTTCTCCAACACAGCCAGCAACATATTGAGTCGGCGGATGTCAAATCCAGTTGCCGAGCGTTGTGGCGTTCCGTAAGCAGCCGTGCTGACCAACGCCTGAGTCTCAATCAGAAACGGACGTATACCCTCAATGGCAGCTCCGATGGCTGTTCCGCTCAATCCTTCGTGATTGTTAGAGAGCAGCATCTCTGATGGATTGCTCACTTCGCGGAGACCTGATTGTTGCATCTCATAGATACCCAACTCTGCCGTGCTTCCAAATCGGTTTTTGATGGATCGGAGTATTCGATACATATAATGCTGGTCTCCCTCAAACTGAAGGACTGTATCAACAATATGTTCCAACACTTTTGGTCCTGCTATGTTTCCTTCCTTATTGATATGACCAATCAGAATCACAGGAATATTGCTCTCTTTGGCAAACTTCAATAATGCTGCCGAGCATTCACGCACCTGAGAGACACTACCTGGCGATGACTCAGCCATCTCGGTGGAGATGGTTTGTATGGAATCAATGATGACCAAATCGGGTTTCACATTCTGAATATGCACGAAGATCTGCTCCAAGGAGGTTTCACTCACAATGAAGCAATCAGGATTGTTTGGCACATTCAGGCGATCAGCACGAAGTTTCAGTTGTTTCGTACTCTCCTCACCAGAAACGTAGAGGGTTCGTTTCCCTTGAATATTTAAGACAATCTGCAAGACTAACGTCGATTTACCAATGCCTGGTTCTCCTCCTATGAGTGTCAGAGACCCTGGTACGATACCACCACCCAAGACGCGATTGAACTCGTTGTTACCCGTATCATCACGCACCTCTTCAGTAGCCACCACCTCCTGAATGCGCTGAGGTTTCACATTCTCGGGCGAGATAAAGCCTGTGGCAACCGTGGAGGGTTTCTCCTTCCTTATAATCTCCTCGACATAGGTGTTCCATTCGCCACAAGCAGGACACTTACCCACCCACTTGGCCGCCTCCGCGCCACAGTTCTGACAAACATATACCGACTTCGTCTTTGCCATGCAGCTATTATTTAAAAGTTATTGTCGATTTAGACGGACCCACCTCAAGTTGAATCTGACGACCTAAATAAACTGCCAAGTTCTCTGAATCATGGCCTATGTTGATACCATAAAGGACTGGTATTCCCAATGGCTCCACGCTCTTCTTTATGATCTTATTAAGCGGTTCATCACTTCCCTGTGTCATGTTTGTAAACTGACCAACAATAATACCCTTCACACAATCCAATTTGGCACTTTGTTTCAAATTATTCAACATACGATCAATCTCGTAATTGTTCTCTCCCGTATCTTCAATCAACAAGATAGCATCGCGCACATTCAGATCGAACATGGTTCCACCCAAACTATAGATCAAAGAGAGGTTACCACCCACAAGGCGACCTTCATTCTTTCCCTCTATGCAATTAGAATTGGTATTGATAGAATAAGAGGTGGTTTCACCAAAGAGAGCCTTACGCAATGACTCCACACTGTTGCTGTTAGAAAAGTTATTGACCATGGCTCCGTGTATGGTTTCAATACCTTTATTATTCAGAAGAGCATGGAAATAGGTGATGTCGCTGAAACCGACCAACCATTTAGGATTCTGTTCGAATTTTTTCCAATCAATATAGGGTCCCACTTGCACTGCACCATATCCACCACGAGCTGCAATAACCGCTTTGATGTTAGGATTATCGAGCAACTTCTGTAATCCTGCTATACGCTCCGACTGTGTTCCCGCATAACGACCATCATCTTTGTAGAGGTTGTCAGCCTCAACTACGTTTAGTCCCCACGACTTCAATGTCGATATACCATTGGAAAGACCATCCTTGGTTACCTTATTAGAAGAAGCAAAGACAGCAACCGTATCCCCTTTCTTCAAAAAGGGAGGACGAATATCATCCTTCACAGGATCCATCTCATGACTGAGATAATACTGCTCCTGATAAATAGTCTCGTTTGTAATATATTCATTTGTTACATACTCCTTTTTACAAGAAGTCAATGCAGTAGTAATGCATATCAGCCAAAAAAGTTTTTTTCTCATAACGATAAATATTTAAGATAGGGATTCAACCCATAATTATACGCACTTTACATATATCGGTGGATTCTATACTCACCTCTTTCATCAAGGCAAATTTTCACCCAAAGATAAATTTTAATTTTGTTTTATTAATCAATGCAACCACTCCCCAACATCCGAAAAACACAACACAGAAAAGGAGTATAGGTCCCATCACCACATGTTCATTCACAAACGATGCAACCATCGATTGGTTCAAAAGCAGAATGATAACTATCTGATGAAGGATATATATACCCATACCCGAAGCATCCAACGAAGAGAGGATTGGAGACATGCCATTCGTTTTAGTATCCGAAGGGACAAACAGCAACTGAAACAATGTCAACGTCAGACATACACCCATTATTCTCGCCAATAAATCCGAGTGGAAACGGAAACCGTTGTAAGTGAAAAGAACAACTAAAGCAACAAATAGAGCTAAAACGCCCCATAACAACGGCTTACTCAACTGAGCCCATTTTTCAGGTATAGAAAATCTTGCCCAGATAACACCCAAATAGAAAATAGGGAAATAGACAAGAAAGGAATCCAAACAAAGGAAAGAAGACAAACATCCGATTTTGCCCAGCACAAAATACAATGCAGAGAATGCCAAGCAGAAACAAACATTCAACATAAGCGATTGCTTCTCCCACAAGAAACGAGTGATAAAGATAAAGACGAAGCACCACATCAACATCAATAAAAACCATAAGTGACATGCAGGATAGAGGAAATGGGTTGGATTAACACCTCCAAATATCAGCAAGTCCAGCACGACAGCCCACAGAAGGAAAGGGATCAGCAGTCTTTTCACCTTCTTTAGAAGGAACTCTTTTCCATCGGAATATTTCTGACACTTCGTCTTCAAATATGAGAATAGATAGCCCGATACAAATACAAACATCGGCATATCAATAGAGTTCAAAAACTTATTAAGATGTTGGTATCCATCTATATGAAGGAATGTGTTTACGCACATTTCGTATCCTGTCGAAAACTGATAAAGACAATGATAGACCACCACCATCATCATGGCAATGATTCTAAGATATGAGACTTCAATCTTTTTCATATTAAATCACCTTTCCTATTAAATCAAAATACTCATAATCGACAATTTCAACGGTATAAAACTCTCCGATGGTCAGCGCTCCTTCCTGCATAGGAATCAACACTTCAGGGTCCACCTCAGGTGAATCATATTCGGTTCGTCCATAATAATAGTCGCCCTCTTGTCGGTCTATGATAACTTTTAATTTCTTTCCGATCTTATCAGCATTCAATTCTTCAGCTATACCCTCCTGTAGAGTCATCAGTTGTTCAAGACGAGCAGCTTTCACCTCAGGAGGCACATCATCCTTCAGTTTGGCAGCAGGAGTTCCCTCCTCTTCACAATATTGGAAAGCTCCCATGCGTTCGAATCGTACCTTCCGGACGAAATCCATCAAGTTATTAAACTGTTCATCCGATTCACCTGGGAATCCCACCATCAACGTCGTACGAAGATGGATACCAGGCACCTCTTCACGAATCCGTTGGATAAGGCGATAGGTCTCCTCGCTGGTGATATGGCGACGCATATCCTTAAGTACTTTGTCATCAATATGTTGGAAGGCGAGATCCAGATAGTTGCATACATTCTCCCGTTCACGCATAACACGCAACAGATCATATGGGAAATCCGTAGGATAGGCATAATGCAAACGTATCCATTCCACCCCTTTGACATCCGATATTCTCTCAACCAACTTAGCTATGGAATACTCTCCGTATAGGTCTTTCCCATAATAGGAAAGATCTTGGGCGATGATTTGAAACTCCTTAACACCCTGAGACACCAGCCATTCCACCTCGGCGACAATCTCTTCGATGGGACGAGAGGTATGTTTACCCGTAATCAACGGGATGGCACAATACGCACAATGGCGGTTGCAACCCTCGGAAATCTTCACATAGGCATAATGAGAAGGGGTAGATAACTTATGTTGAAAAGAGTAATCCGACTGATACTGGTGCCCCAAATCAGAGATGATCTCCTTCCAAGCAAATTTACCATAGTATTTGTCCACTTCAGGGATCTCTACTTCCAAATCCTTCTTGTAACGTTCCGACAAGCATCCCATCACAAGAATCTTCTTCACTTTCCCTTTTTTCTTAGCCTCAACAAATTTCAGAATTTGTTCGATCGATTCCTCTTTCGCGTCACCAATAAAGCCACACGTATTAATCACCACAATTTTAGCCTTGGGGATATCCGGGTCAAATGTCACTTTATACCCAGCTAACTCCAACTGACGGGCCAGCAACTCAGAATCAAACAGATTCTTGGAGCAGCCCATATTGATTACATCAATACAAGATTGAGCAGACATCGTTTATTTGAATAGAGAATCGACGAATTCCTTTTTGTTAAACACCTGCAAATGGTCGATACCTTCTCCCACACCGATATACTTCACAGGAATCTTAAATTGGTCGGAGATACCAATCACGACACCACCTTTGGCTGTACCATCCAATTTTGTGATGGCTAAAGCCGTCACCTCCGTTGCCTTGGTAAACTGTTTAGCCTGTTCAAAGGCATTCTGACCCGTTGAGCCATCCAACACCAGCAAAACCTCTTGAGGTGCATTAGGAATGATCTTTTGCATCACCTGTTTGATCTTCGAAAGCTCATTCATCAGATTGATTTTGTTGTGCAGACGCCCCGCCGTATCAATAATCACGACATCAGCATTGTTTGCCTTAGCAGAAGACAATGTATCGAATGCCACAGAAGCAGGGTCGGCACCCATTTTCTGCTTGATAACAGGGCAACCCACACGTTCACCCCAGATATCCAACTGTTCAACAGCAGCTGCGCGGAATGTGTCAGCAGCGCCCAGATAGACTTTCTTTCCAGCTTTTTTAAACTGGTAAGCCAGTTTTCCAATTGTCGTCGTTTTACCAACACCGTTGACACCCACCACCATGATCACATACGGTTCAGATGATTGTGGCACATCAAAGTCAGATCCATCCACCGTATTGTTTTCTTCCAACAAGGCGGCAATCTCTTCCTTTAGAATATGATTCAACTCATCCGTACCCACATATTTGTCGGCAGCAGCACGTTTTTCTATTCTCTCAATAATCTTAAGCGTAGTATCAACACCCACATCCGAAGTAATCAATACCTCTTCGAGGTTGTCCAACACTTCATCGTCCACCTTTGTTTTACCCACAACGGCACGTGCGATCTTCGAGAGAAAACTCTCTTTTGTCTTTTCGAGACCCTTATCCAAGGTCTCCTTTTTCTCTTTAGAAAAAATACTAAATAGGCCCATATACATATTTTTTTCAGTTACAAAGATAATGATTTTTAAATTTTCAGCACTCACTTTCTCAGAATCTTACTTTGTTTCGTATCTTTGCATAAATCAAATTCTAACTATACAAATGAGGAAAGTATTCATCTCTTTAGTTGCAACGTTTTGTATAACAGTATGTTATGCACAAAAAACATTAACTTATACGCATTCAGACAAGTTGTTTTTTGAAGGAAAAGATTTCTTTGATATGCGACAATATGGAGCTGCCTATCAAATATTTAACAATTATTTAGACGGAATTGAGAAAGATCGAAGTCCTCTTTATGATGAAACGGAATATTATATTGCATGCTGTGCATACGAAATGGGTGAACGAAATGCCAATAAAAAATTGGCCACATTTCTCTCTCACAATCCCAACTCCATCTTTGCCACAAGAGCTCATTTGTTAAGAGGTACTCTTTTCTACAACGATGCGGATTTTTCTAGTGCCATTCAAGAATTTGAGAATTGCGACATTTCAAGGCTATGCAAAGACGAGCAGCAGGACTTGCTCTTTCGCAGAGGTTACACCTATTTGGAGAATGGATCTTATGAAAAGGCAAAAGAGAATTTTTCTCAATTGTTGAAAGATTCCTCCAAATATCAGCAGTCTGCACAATACTACAATGCGTATGTCGACTACGTGAGAAAAGATTACGAAGCGGCTCTTCCTGTTTTTCTCTCATTGCAAAATCAACAGGGCTATGAGAAGGTGATTCCTTATTATTTATTTCAAATCTATTATGTTAAAAGAGACTACGATGCTGTGTTGTCAGCAGGCGAAACAATACTGAAAAACGATCCTCAGAATGTGAACAACAAAGAGGTGCACAGAATCCTCGGAGAGTGTTATTACGAGAAAAAGGACTATAACAACACCATTAAATACCTTTCACTCTATCAGCAGGAAAGTGACCAAGTGGTGCGCAACAACATGTACATGCTCGGTATCTCCTACTATCAAATTGGAGAATATGCAAAAGCGATCGATTGTTTCCAATCAGTCACCTCCGTAGAAGATGCCATGAGTCAGAACGCATATCTCTACTTAGGAGCCTGCTATGTGAAAGAGAAGAACTACAACAATGCACGTCTCTGCTTTGAGTCTGCAGGACGAATGGATTTCGAAGAGAACGTGAAGGAGGAGGCACAATACAACTATGCCATGATTGTTTACCAACAGTCATATTCCCCATTCAACGAATCGATCACAGCATTCGAAAACTTCCTGTCCAACTTTAAAGATTCAAGGTACAAAGACCGTGTCTATGATCACATGGTGAACCTCTACCTAACGACTAAGAACTATTCCGAAGCGCTAAACTCCATACAGAAAATTGAGAACAAGACATTGCCAATATACGAGGCACGTCAGCGCATCACCTACAGTTTGGGTGTTCAGTATTTCACAAACAGTGATTACGAAGATGCCATCAAGGCATTCGACGAATCACTCAAAGATGGCAAATACAATAGTCAGTTGGCTGCCTCCACCATTTTCTGGCGTGGTGAAGCTTATTATAAACTGAAAGAGTATGACAAAGCTTCTGCCGACTTTGCACAATTTGTCAATTCAGTAGGCGCAAGGAGTTGCGATGAGTTCAACCTAGCACACTACAACATGGGTTACACCTACTTCACACAGAAGAATTACCAAAGTGCGCTATCATGGTTTAGAAAATACATCAATCTAGAAGAAAAGAACAAACCACTCATAGCAGACGCCACTAATCGTATTGGAGACTGTTATTTCAACTTCCGAGATTTTGACAATGCGCAAAAGAATTATGCAAAGGTATACGCATTGCGAGGACCAGGTGCCGACTATGCATGTTTCCAAGAGGGTTTCATTCAAGGATTGCAGAAGAACTACAATGGAAAAATTGCGACATTGAATAAGTTGATCAAAACCTTCCCTCAATCAGAATACCTAACTGACGCGCAGTATGAGATTGGTCGGTCATACGTCATGTTGGGAGAGAAACAGAAAGCGATTGCCACATACGACAAACTGAACAAAGAGTATCCTCACAGTCCACTTAGTCGTAAAGGAAGATTGCAAACAGGTATGCTTTACGATGAGATGAACAATTTTGAGAAAGCATCGGCTTGCTATAAAGAGATCATCAGCAACTTCCCATCCAGCGATGAGGCGAAAACAGCCTTGGAGAGTTTAAAAAACATCTATTTTGAGAAGGATGACATTCAAGGTTTTGCCGATTATGTGGAATCACTGAACGGATTGGCTAAATTCAACAAATCGGAACAAGATTCACTTACCTATTTAGCTGCCGAGCGACTCTATGAGAAAGGAGAATACGAGCGTGCAGTTGCAAGTTTCAGCAACTACATCAACAAATATCCTAACAGTTATTTTGTTTACCAAGCGCACTTCAACATGGCCAACAGCTATTATAAATTAGGCAAAAAAGACAAAGCTGAGGAGGAGTACCTATACATCGCCAACCAAATTGGATCGCCGAAACGAGAAGAGGCACTCACCCGATTGTCTGAGATTCAGTACGACGCACAAGAGTATGCCAAGGCAGTTGCCACCATGTCTACGCTCGACAGTATCGCTCAGAATGCAGAAAACAAGCAAGCAGCTAAGATTGGTATTCTCAGATGCAACAATCTAATGGGCAAGACCGACGAAACCATTCTTGCCGCATCCAATATCATCAAAGGAGATTTCGTTTTAGATCCTAACGTTCAACGTGAGGCCTACTATACAAGAGCAAAAGCATACGAGATTAGCAAAGACTCAGCCAAAGCATACAACGATTACCTTGAATTGGCGAACAATTGCATGGATGAATATGGTGCAGAAGCCAAATATCGAATCGCTGAATACAACTTCAGTCGCAACGATTTGGCAAGTTCGGAGAAGGAGATATTCGACTTCATCGACAAGAACACACCACATCAATATTGGTTGGCCAAGAGCTTCATTCTATTGTCTGACATTTATGTGAAGCAACAACGAGACTTTGAAGCCAAACAATACCTAATGAGTGTTCGTGAAAACTACAAAGGGAAAGACGACATCTCAACAGAGATAAAGATTCGTCTGGATCAAATCGAAAGTAGAGAAGCAGAAAAAATTGTTAACGAAAAGAAATAATACGCCCTATGAGATTACGATTGTCCATCACATTAAGCATTTTCAGCTTAGCAACCATCTCTTTTGCACAAGAAGAGGCTCAACAAACAGGGAAACAAGACACCACCATATTGAAAAATATTGAAGTGGTGAAAGAATACAATCCTGTTATCAAAGAATCGGGTAAGATCAGCACAATGCCAGAATTGAAAGATATTAAAACGGAAAAGAAAAATTCGGACATCTCGGTATGGACTGTTCCTTATCCAATCAAAGCGGGAGAAACACAGACATTAGATTTTGCATCCGTAGAGCCAGAGAAAAAGAAGTTTGACAAAGATGGCTATGCCAAATTAGGATTTGGCAATTATGCTTCCTTCTATGGCAGACTCCACACAAATCTTTTCAAAGACAGAAAAAACACATTATCATTTGACGCTCAACACAACTCCACATTCGGAAAGGTGAAACTAACGCCAAAATTATACGAAGAACTTCCTTCTGAACTGACAAGCAGAGCAACCTTTAATGATTCTGAAGGAAAACTCTCCTATAGCCATAATTTCAAAAAAATGAAGTTAAGCACTTTTATATTAGGCGATTATACACTTTTCAAACGCTACGGATTTGATGATGAGAAGTTAGACCTTGCCAATGACGGCATTAAAGAGACGAATAACGATTCCCTTAAACAATCCTATTTCAGACTATGGCCTAACATCAGATTCGAAAGCAACCATAGCTCCAGATGGAGTTATGATTTCCAAGCCAACTATCAATTGTTGAAGACAAAAGACGAGCTAAAAGAGCACACCATACACACCCTATTGCAAGGGTCATACAAATTCGACAATTCCTCATTACACCTCACCTACGATATGCACAACATCATCCTAGGATTGCCGGAGAGTAATGGCATCTATACTTTTGAGAATCGTGAGACACTCAACAACTATACGATGATCAAGTTGAAACCTCGTTACCATTTCGAAGTCGATTTGGGTGAAATCAACGTGGGAGTAATCGGAGCCTTCTGTATCAACCAAGGAAAGAAAGGTGCCGTTACACCAGATGTCTACGGGAAAGTGCGATTGATTCGAAACATTCTGTATGTTTATGCGGGTGTAACCGGAGACTACATGGTCAACAACTATCAGCTAATGACGAGAATAAATCCATACATATCAACAGACACCCGTGCGGAAGACACCTACATGCCGATTGATGCATACGTAGGACTCAACACAAGGATTGCCCAAAGAATAAACATGGACGTTCATGCAGGATACAAACTAATCGAGAACCCTTATTTCTTCGTTAATCGTTACGACACACTAACGCAACGTATCAGAAATACCTTTGATGTGGTTTACGATGAAAAGGCAGGACTATTCAATGCAGGCATCCAAATAACCTATCAATACAAAGATCGTTTCAGCGCGGTATTCAATGGAGAATTCAACAAGTGGGCATTGGCTAATATCGAAGAGGCATGGCATAAGCCAAAATGGAAGATGGACGTACATGCCTCCTATTTGGCAACGGACTTCCTGAAAATACGTCTTGGTTACCTATTAGAGACCGGCAGAAGAGCTTTGGTCAAGGATGCCAACGTAGCACTTCCCGACTCGCACAATTTAACGGCAGGTGCCGACTTCAGATTGTTCAAATGGCTGAGCTTTTACCTTACCCTTGACAACATTATCAACCAAGAATACGAAAGCTGGTATGGATACACTTGTCATCGATTTAACATAATGGGAGGCGCCACCATTATATTTTAACGGATAAAGAATGGAGGCTATTTTAATCATATTAATGCTTGCTTTTTTTTTGGTACGCGTTCTTGCCTTTAACGAAAGGAAGGCGAAAGAACTAGAAGAAAACTCAAGTCATTATAGAAACATACCCTCCTATGAACAATCCATCATTTGCATCATCGCTTGTATGATGAAAGCTGATGGCAAGGTGACCAAAAGAGAATTGAGCGCCGTAAAGAATTATCTGCTAAAGACTTGCGAAGACGAGGATGATGCAAAGGAAAGACTTCTCTTGCTTCGTGATCTCTTACCAGAGATAGACAAAGAAACAGCGCAAGACATCCGTCTCTTCTGTATCCGAATCAATCAAATGATGAACTATAAAGAGCGGTTGGCATTTCTCTCCATGCTCTTTCAAATAGCTGTCGCCGATGGCATGATATCTGATGAAGAGGCTAAATTGGTACAACAATATGCTCGATTCACCTGCATTCGAAGAATCGACTTTGTCAATATGCAGCAATATTACACCTATGGGTATCAATGGCAAGAAGACAAAGACAGACGGAGCAAGTACAAGCAACGTCAATATGAGCAAGAAGAAGAGCAAGAGAATCAGAATGGACAAAGATCTAATCAGAATCAGCAGAGAGGACAATCATCAACCCAAAACAACAATCTGTCCGCAGATGAAGCTTGGGCTTACAAAACATTGGGACTGTCCCCCAATGCTTCTGAAAAGGAGATAAAAAAGACATATCGCACCTTAGTACAACAATATCATCCAGATAAACAAATAGGAGCATCCGACGAACAGATAAAATATGCCACCGAAAGGATTAAAGATATCAATCGTGCTTATGACATTCTAATGGAAAAGAAATGAGATCATCCTATCAGAAAATATTAGGCAACATGGCTTCCCTTAGCCTACTTCAGATAGCCAACTATCTGATTCCGATTATCGTCATCCCATTCATCGTAAGAAGTCTGGGAGTGGAAACAGTCGGAAAGGTGAACTATGCGCAAAACATCATTCAATATTTTACCATCCTCATCACCTTTGGCTTCGATTACTCAGCAACAAGGCAAATCGCCATATACAAAGACAATCACGAGAAAGTGAAAGAGATCTTTTGGAGCGTCATCTGGACAAAAGTTTTCCTTCTGATCATTGCGTTCATCATATTCCTTGGCATCTCCATGTTCTATGGAAGAATACAAGAAGACATGCCACTCTATCTCAGTCTGTTTCTAATAAACATCGGTTTCACCTTCTTCCCCGCATGGCTTTTTCAAGGATTGGAAGATATGAAGACCATGGCCATCATCAACTTTCTCATCAAACTATTCGGAACGGGTATGTCCGTCTTCTTCGTCACATCCCCAGGCGATTATCTCATCTATGCCAGTATGCCTTCCATAGCCTACGCAGTATTCGGATTCTTCGCCTTCTTCTATGTTATCAAGAAATATAATTTGCGCAATGCATCCGTCACAAAGCAATCCATCATAGAACAAAACAAGCTATCCCTCCCCATCTTTTTAAATACCTTCTTCACCACATTCTATACCATTGCCAACCTCACCATCTTGGGAATGTTCCCTATAGGCGATGACATATTAGGATATTATTCGGGAGCACACAAAATCATTATGTGCATTCTCATGGTAACCAGTATGCCTATTCACATAGCCGTATTCCCTTCTATCAGCAGAAAATTCGAGGAATCGAAAAAAGAGGGATTGGATTATTTGAAAAAGATGGCAAAATATATTATCTTAGCATCTGTTGTGATCAGCATACTCTCCTACCTTTTCAGTCCTATTCTTGTAAAGATACTATTGGGAGAAGAGTTCTTGCCATCCATCCCACTTCTTAAAGTCTTTTCTTGTCTCCCATTCCTTGTCATCACGGCAAGTTTATGTACAATACAAGGACTTTACGGATTAGGATTTCAACGATATGCACCATTCGTGGGACTTAGCATCGGCATAGTCTGCGTTCTTATGAATCTATGGTTGATCCCTATATACGGAATGTATGGCGCCGCTATTTCATGGATTGTAGCACAAGCACTCGAAATCTCTATTTCTGGTGGAATTGTCTATATAAAAAGCAAGCACATATGAAAATAAACTTCATCATACCCAACATACCCGGCAAACCCACTGGTGGTTACAAGGTGATGTACGAATATGCCAACTGTTTTGCAGAAAATGGGCATGATGTTGTATTATACCATGTCGCTACCATCGAGAAACTCAAATACAACATTCCTCACTGGTTGAGAATGATTCGCACAAAATTATTCTACAGCGACAGTCGTCCTAAATGGTTTCAAATCTCCGACAAAGTAAAAACAATCAACATACCTCGCATCGAAAGTCAATACATACGACAGGCAGACTTTAACATGCTCACCCAATGGGCAGAGGTACTTGATTTTAATAAACTAGGAGACTCCAAAGGGAAACGCGTCAATCTGATTCAAGGGTATGAAACTTGGTTTGGGGATACAGACGATCTGCATAATTCTTACAAAACAGGGGCTCAAAACATCGTCATATCTAGTTTTCTCGCTGATGTTGTCGAGAAAGTCACTGGCGAACGTCCCCCAATCGTCAAAAACTCTATCAGTCCCGTCTTCCTCCAGAAAACGCCTTCAGACCAACGGCCTTACGCCTCCGTAGCGATGTTGTATTCTGAACATGTATACAAAGGTGCCTCGTATGGCATAGAAGCATTACACATAGCAAAAAAGAGGGTTCCAGAGCTACAAGTGGAGATGTTCGGCACCTTCAATCCACCTTCCGACCTACCCGAATGGATTCACTACCATAAAGAGCCGAAGGATCTTTGCGGACTATACAACTCGGTTCAGATATATATGTCGCCAAGTGTGAACGACGGATGGGACCTTCCATGCACAGAAGCCATGAAATGTGGTTGCGCACTGCTCTGTACCGACATCGCTGGACATAAAGAATATGCGAAAGATGGAGAAACCGCCTTTCTTGCACCCGCCGAAGATGCCAACCAGCTGGCGGATCGTCTCGTCCAACTAATCAATGATACAGAGGCTCGTAACACGATTATAAAGAACGGGCTAATCGAGGCAGAAAAATACACGTTGGCCTCCTCCTATTCACAGTTAGTAACCATTATAACACAGGAATAAGATGGCAATATACGTAATCATAGCGATCATACTCATTTCGTTCTATCTTCTTTCGACCAGGCTCAACGTGCGAAGCAAAACTATCATGTATATAGTGGCTGGTGTTGGGTTGATTCTACTTGTAGGACTAAGAGATGGGCATATCAACAGAGATTATCGTGTATATAAAGTACACTACGAAAAAGCCCCTCCTATCGAGACACTGAAAAGTTCTATCTCAAAATACAACAGTAAAATAAAAACGGAATTCAGTTATTCCGCTCTATGCACTCTGATAAAGACGAATGGTGACACACGAGACCATAATCTATTCATTATATTCTTTATCTATGCAATTCTTGGCGTCGCAGCCAATCTATATGGCATCAAACGATTAACAGACCAGGAATTCCTTGCCTTGTTTATCTATTACTCCAGTATGTTCCTACTGCATGAGATGACACAGATTCGAGCGGGAGTGGCCATCGGTATCATTTTAATCAGCCTGAAAGAACTACAAGAACGGAAATTTGTCCAATTCTCAATTCTCATTCTACTGGCCTCCTTCTTCCATACCTCTGCTTTAATGGCATTTCTGCTACTACTCCTACGAGGATTCAAAACAGACGCCAAAGTATGGGCTGCCATCTTTGTCGGTTGCGTGATTGTCAACATCACTCAATTCGACATTCTGCAAATTATCAATATCATTCCATCCGAATTCTACCAATATAAGTTAAAAGCCTACATTGAACTACAAGACAGTGAAAATGTAGAACTTAATTATCTTAACGTGCTTTTCATTCTTCAGAATATTATCATTATCATCTGCTTCTACTATCAAAAGGAGATGGAGAAACACAATAAATACTTAAATATTCTGTTAAACATGTGCTGCCTATCCTCCTGCTGTTATGTCTTTTTCGGACAGATTCCAGGATTCGCAGTGAGACTAAGTGAGCTCTTCAATTGCAGTCTCATCATTTTGATACCGCTCATAGCCAAAGTGATGAAACCGAAAACACTGGCAGAAGCGTTGGTCCTAATCATCGGTTTAGGAGTTTTCTACATCAACGTGTTCCACTCAGATTTAGTGCTAGAATATAAACTCTTCAGACTATGACAGTAAAGCAAATATCCGACACTTTTGAAGAATACTCCCTCTATCTATTTGCTTTCTTTTGTTGCTTTCCACAGAAGATCTCATCCATCTTTTTTGTCACATGGGGTAGCTGTTGGATTATCAACACTCTCATAACACTGATTACCCAGAGGAAATTAACGATTACATGGACACAAGAAAAGATTCCTGCAGTCCTATTGCTATCGTTATCTGTATTGGCTCTTATATCTGTTATCTATGCGGCAGATAGTTCTCTTGCCCTCAAACGAATCTTCGGACAACGATTGAGTATTCTATTGGTGCCCATCGCCATTCTTATCGGATGTCAGAAAATTAACTTAAAGACCTTCATCTATGCCTTTATCTACGGAAATCTTGCTTTTATTCTCGTCTCATTCATACACGTCGCCATCGTCTATTGGAAGGTGACAGAGATTCGACTCTACATTAACTTTCTCTACTATTGTTCCGACGTTTTTCATGATCTCATTCATCGATCTTATTCCAACCTAAATATTATTTTAGGATTCATCGGACTCATCTTCCTATGGAGCAAAGGGAGCAACAAATTTCTTATTATCACATCCGTACTCTACACAATATCATCCTTGCTATTTCTCATCGTCAATAATTCCCGAGGAGAGACCATTGCTTTCGGCTTTCTCATCCTCTATTTCATCATACGTATCTTCTTTAAATCAAAAAAAGCTGCCATATACATGGGAGCATCCATCATTGCCATCGTCACCATCACGGTTCTATTTTTCCCCGACAATAGAACCATACAAACCATCAAAAACTTCAACACAGAAAACAACGACATAAAAGAGAATCCCAGAATCCATATTTGGGAATCAGCTAAAGTGCTCATTCCCGAA
This sequence comes from uncultured Bacteroidales bacterium, assembly GCA_902784425.1. GTDB lineage: Bacteria > Bacteroidota > Bacteroidia > Bacteroidales > Paludibacteraceae > UBA1181. The sequence goes on along the minus strand of CACZUS010000013.1, from coordinate 17,768 downwards.
CATCCCATTATCGGATACGGAACCAACAATTTCGAAGAACCTCTTAAAGAACTATTCGTTCAATCCGGATTCATAGACGGATCTTTCTACGAATACAACACCCACAATCAATATATCGGATTTCAATTGGAATACGGTATCATTGGACTTGTCCTTTTCTTAGTATTGCTTTGTTCCCTCTTCCTATTCGCTCCAAGAGACGAACGGAAGTACCTGTTTATACCTATCACTATCATATGGATCATCTCCTTTCTATTTGAATCCTTTCTGGATCGATACAATGGATGCGCCACATTCAGCATGACCCTCCTTCTACTATCACTGTCAAGAAAAGAAGAGAATCCAATTCGACTGAAAAACACAAACGTACTCTCTTATCCCATCTCCATTCTTACTGGTTTAGCCATCTGTTTCTTCCTTTCTGCATATATCTCATCCCTTCATCAAGAGGGCTCCCATCATATCAACACACAACTCTTCAACGATGATTTCCAAGGGGAAAAAGCATTCCATTTCAATCCAACCGGACCAAATACATTCGTATTAAACCATGAGATTCATGGATACACCCCCTTTGCGATAGCCAACCTCACGTCCGACCAAACAGGATACCTTGAGGTGGAAACCTATGTGACCGAAGAATTCAACGGAAGAGCATTCTGCATCACCTCAGAACTAGAAGACGGCAGTTGTCCGATCCTATGCATCTATGATCTTAACCAAAAGGAGAAATGGCAAAAATTTCAAGTGCAACTGACAAAAGGACTGCAAACAATCCTCTGTTTTGAGATCCATTCACCTGCAGTATACAAGGAAAAATCTGGAATCGTTTACCTGAAAAATCCACGAATAAATATAAAAGAAGGTGTTTCCCAGACACACCCTTAAAGAGACAAGGATTTACTCTTTAAAGAAATCACTTCTAAGTATTTTATCAGAAAGATCAAACGCTTCATCCTGACTGATGATTCTATTCGCGCGTGCGACAGAATCTAATAGATTCACACCAAAACCTCTATAGTTCGAATAACCAGCACCCAACAAAGCCGTAAGCGTTGGATATAAATCCATTTGATATGTCACATCCGATATGACTATGGTTCGATCTATTTTAGGTGAATAGATAATCGCATTCACATAAGATTCTGGATTATATACATTATTGTGATTCATTGAATACTCCTTCATCTCCAATCTCTTATCATGTGGGAATATTATATGGTCGCCAGTAATAACAAATGTTACATTTTTAAAGGCTTCCGACGAATCTATCTTTGCCAAGAATGTACCCATATATTTGTCGACATAATTAAAGCTCTTCAAAAAGTTTTGTGAGTAGACAGGCATATCATCAGGCAACTTCAGATCTGACAATGGCGAGACAGCTTCAAAATTGGCATGCGTAGACATGGTAATTAACTGTATCATCTTATATTCATCCTCTTCCACCAAGCGATTTAATTTATCAAACAATTCTTTATCATCCCAACTCATGCATATATTCTCATCATAGGCATAGGCATGACTCATTCCAACCTGATTCCACACAGAGAGTCCATGAGGTAAAACGCAAATCGACTTGTTGTCGGTCAACTTAGGCAACGAAGGATAGGTGTTATTCGGAAAAACATAACAAGCAGCACCCTGTTTCAATGGCAACAAACCTGTATTCAAAATCATCTGTCCATCAGAAGAGGCTCCCTGTTTAATCTGCGAAGTCATACGTTCTGCACGAAGATGATTATGTGTTTGGATAAAATTCCACAGATTAGGCATTGACTCAGGAGACAAAGCCCAACACTCCATACTCTCAACCAGAATCACCACCAATTTGTCGTCATATTTAGATGCAATTTCCAAACCCTTCGTAATCCCCAAGCTTTGCAATCTTCTCTCATCTTCCAACGGCATATCTATCGTTTCAGAAGCTTTTTTCACATGACGCAACATACGCAAATCGTCAACGAACAAATGTATGACGGAATTTCGTTCCGGATTCACATCAAACATCTCCTGAGGACCCAATTTTCCGTTATACTCAGAATATTCAGTTAATGAAAATACCCTACATAGATTACTAGGTTCATATGTAAAGGAGAGATCCTCATATCCCTTTCCTCTAATAGCATCTGCATGATGTGCACACAGTGACAATGGATACAAACATAATACAGTGCATATAAAGGTCTTAGGCATAAACTTATTATCATTAATAATAATCAATGGCAAAAGCGAAAGCAAAGTGACTAAAAATGGTTTCACATCTATTTTCGGAGTCATAAACAAGAAGACACTATTCCAAAAGCCCTCCATGTTTCCGACCATACTCAAAGCCATTGAATTAATCAAAACGCCATTACATCTGAAATAGATGAAATTGGCAATAATCCAAACATCTATGAAAAGAGAGACCACCAAAGCATACCATATTGAGAAACGTCTACACAAAAAAATGGGTGCGCCCACAGCAATGGCAGCCACCAGTTTAGGCAAATCATGTGTGAGAAATTCCGTTTCCATATCAGGCCACATCACGCGACTAAAATATTTAGCATTGTAATATACCCCCAAAACAAAAACTATGAAAAGAATAATATGTCCTTTTTCTCGTAACTTTTCTATGATGCTTTTCACTTCCATTTATCCAATCTATTTCCGACTAATTATTCACCCAATCATATCGAATTGGTCCACTTATGTAACCATTCTTATCCTCTAAATAGAAATCTATATGATCACACAACGTGCCATCCGCATTTTGGAAAAAGATTCTTGGCAATGTGATATCAAAGCCCAATCTGTCTGATCCTTCAATACCAATAGCCTCTTTCACATCAATGCGACTAGTAGTACCATAACCTATTTTATATACCACATCATTGACAGATAGGTACAAAGATTTCAATGGCAACCGATGATCTAGATCAACCGCCCAACCAATCATACGGATAAGATTTTCTTTTGTCATAGATTCCACCTGTCTCGTTGCACCATATTGAATAGTTCCACCTCCACAATAGTCCAACACCATGCCACTGAACCAACCGCCTGTTTCGACTATTCTTGTTGGCTTTTCAGAAATACTTGATTGATACATAAGCGAGAAGTCGACAGCAGAGATAACCATCATCTGTTCCTTGTCAATCAGATGAAACTTAACATCCGTGGCTAGCTCTGGTTCATTTCCAAGCAATCGTCTATCAAAATAAAAGTAGAAACCAACGTTTGGCGAACATTTAACCGCCACTTGTTTTTGAATATCCATACGAGGAAGTCCGTACACACCCTTAACAAACTTACCATTGACCTCCATGTAGATTTCACTTGCCGGACATTTTCGATCTATATCAACCGCCCATCCATACATCACAACCGTATCCGATGCAGGAATCAAAAGTGTATTTCCAACGACAGCATCACCATTTATTGATTCCACACATACCCCTTTATTCCACTCACCACTATCAATCTCCCTCACCTTATAATCAGGAAGTGATTGCTCTACATTCTCCTCATTTACAAAATCAGAACGATGAGGATGAGATGGACGGAATATTATCAAAAGAAATATAGTCAGAAGGATGATTAAAGCGACAATAAAAACAAATGGATGCTCTTTAATAACGAATAATTTTTTCATAAACACGCAACTATTAAACAACTTATATTAGCTTAGACATGCATAAGATAATTGCAAATTTCACAAAAAAAATTGGCATTTACAAGCAATTCGCAAGAAATCAAACGAACAATGCATCGAAGAGTTTCACCAATAAAATTTTATTAGCTACAATTAAAAAAAGATTCAGAAAATGGACTAATAGGTTATTGGTTCGTCATAATCGACCAAAACAACTTTCACCGATGGGATACTGCACAAGGCTCTTGTCTCTGCCGCATACTCGTCTGTATAGATAATTGTCGAATGCCACAAGAATATCTCCTGATCAGAGAAATAACGATTTAACAAATTTGCCATGGTATGATCACATCCAATGGCTGATGGTTTTACCAAATTGATTTTTCCCAGCAAAAAATATTGCCACACATACTCACTATATACCTGAGCATTCAAATTTTCAACTGTTAAAATCGTATTGAAACCATATTTTTTTATTATCTGAAGCGAATTAACATCATAATACTCTATCCAAATTCTCTCTTTAATACCGTATTTTTGCGCGATAGCCCCTATTTTTTCTGCCAACTCATCTGCTGTGTTGACAGTCATATTTTTCATATCCAACCAATACCAATTTCTAGTCGGATCCGGCAATATCTCAAACCACTCTTCAAGCGTCACACTTTTTATCGTATCCTCTATATTGTGACAGACATACATTTTTCCCGTACTGCTTGAATAATTTATATCAATTTCAAGTCCTTCAAACTTCATACTTCTCTCTGCCACCGAATTCGCATAATTAGCACCATGATACCATATCTTGGAGGAAGGATATTCTGGGTGAATCACATACGGATTCTCTCCAATGTACACAGTATCTTTAATAGTATCTTTCAAACATACAGTATCCTTCAAACAAACAGTATCAACACGGATTATCGTATCATTGACCGTGTCATGCAAAGGGTCCATGCCACAACACTCCCACGCATCTTCATTTTCACAAGAGGAAAAATAAGCAATCATGCTCCCCAAAACTATGAACAAATAAAAGAGTTTTTTTATGAACATATTCAACTAAAATTAAACCATAACCTGGGAATATTTGTTAGAGAAAGAAGCAAAAGTTCATTCCCCTTATGATGAAAATTTTGCATCCTTTGCGACCTCAAGTCCCCAAGCAATCAATCACATATGGCATAAGAACCAAGTGGCAAAGGTACGAAATTAATGTATTTCTGCAAACAGGAAAGAGGAAAAAGGGAGACAGGTTCGCAGATTGGTCAGAGATTTTAATATTATTTTTGTATTTTTGCAAGATATTTATGCGTTATGGTATTTGTTCTGATCATATGGTGTCTCTTTATATTTGTCGTGGGCATGAGATGTTCCCACAACAATATATTTTCCCCTTCCGTTCTTACCGGAGCCATATGGGCCACAGCCCTTATCCTATTTGTGGTGTTAGGGCAGAAACTGCCTCCATTGAGTCTTAATTTTTACCTTTGCAGTTTTTGTTGGATTTCGGGACTCTCATTTAGTTCACTTTGTACGCAGGCTGCCACCTACAGGGATTCCAAACTAGACCAACCTGGCACATTAATTCGAAACATATACCTTATTCTCTCCGTCATCTATTTTCCAAAGCTAATTGATTTTGCCAGAGCTGCCATTGCCAATGGTACAAGTGGCAACTGGGCATGGGACCTTCGATTGGCTGCCATCGGAGAAGGTAGCGGTTTTGATGAGGCATTCGGAGGCTTATTTGTGGTCATCTGGCAAGTATGCTTTCTGATGGAGGTACTCTGCTTTGAAAAGAAGAAATGGTGGCGACTCGCATTGATCACCTTCATATACGCATGTTTTGGAGTTGTCACAATGTCAAAAATCACCTTCTTAAACATGTTCCTCTTCAGCACCTCCATCTTATATTTCAAAAAGAAGATTTCCCTCAAACATCTTCTTAGCGGAGTCGGGGTGTTACTGGTTCTCTTTCTTTCGTTACAATCCATTCGACAAGCCATCAAGTTCTCCGATATGGACGACAACTTCTTTGTCACCTACATTGTCAGCAACCTTTCCGCCTTCGATACGCTAGATCCATGCTCGACTGAACATTTCGGAGAGAACACATTCCGCTTTGTCTACGCCTTTTTCAACGACATGGGCTGGTCGAACATCGAGCCAGTGGATATCTTGCTTAAATGGATAGAAAAACCCATCAAGACAAATACCTACACTGCCATGTACCCCTATTACGTGGATTTTGGATTGATTGGACTGATTATATTCCCACTCTTCATGGGTGCAATCTACGGATGGCTCTATAAGAAAGCTGAAATGGGTAGCAATTTTCATATCATCATCTATGCTTTCGTCATCAACATCATTTTCATGCAATATGCCGCAGACCTGTTCTTCACCAGTCTGTCCGGCAATCTGAAACTCTTTGTTTTCATTCTGATTCCATTCTTATGTTCAAAACATAATCTATTAATCATCAAGGATAAAATAAAGGGCAATGAGTGAATCTGAGAAAATACTAATCATACTTGTCCTTTACCGACAAAGTTTGGAGGAAAGCAGATCCTACCATAGTTTGAAGGAGAATCTGGTTCATCTTGCGCAACCCCATCAGCTCATTTTGTATAACAACTCCCCGGAATGTGCCATCACACACTCCGACATAGAGTCCACCATTGTCAATGCCCAAGAAAACGGCATGTTGGCAAAAGCATACAATCACGCGTTAACAGTGGCGCAACAGGAGCATTACGATTGGATTATGTTGTTTGATCAAGACAGTGAACCCAATGCGGATTATTTCAAGCAGGTGAGTAAGGCAATCAAGACGATCGACAAGAACGTTGCTGCCATTGTCCCTCACATCATAAGCGACGGACAGGTAATCTCACCAAGCGAATACAGCAACATAGCAGGACCGTTTGGGAGTGTGAAACCCGTCGAGCTACCAATAAAAGAGAATAAATACATCAATGCCATCAACTCCTGTTCAGTCGTCCGTACTGCAGCAATCGCAAGCATTGGTGGATTTGACGAGCGATTTCCACTCGATTATTTAGACTGTTGGTACTTTTACCAATTTCACAAGAGGAGGTATGACATTGAGATTCTCGATGTCACAATATCCCATAATCTTTCCATCTTGTCGCCCCATAAAATGGGCAAGACTCGATATCACGATTACATGAAGGCGTGTGCGCGATTCGCTTACAACACACAGTCCTCTCATCGAGTGTTTTTTAAAATCAGAACGCTACTACGTTGTGTGAAGATGTTATTCTTCCCACAAAAATGGTCTCTTCTGAAACCCACATTTGCAGCAATTTTTTACAAAGAATAGATTATATGGCAAGTTCATCCATACTTCTTTCCACCTATAATGGTGAAAAATATCTGGCCTGTCAGATTGATTCCATTTTAGCACAGACAGACCAAGACTGGACGTTACTGATTCGAGACGACGGATCATCAGACGACACTTGCAATATCATAAACCAATACGTTCAATCACATCCGGACAAGATAAAGCAAATCGATTCAAACAGGAACGTAGGTGTGGTTCGTTCTTTTGAAACATTGATTCAAGAATGTGATACGGATTATATCTTCTTTTGTGACCAAGATGATTTTTGGTTGCCTACCAAAATAGAAACAAGCAAAAAGAAGATGATGGACCTTGAGGAGAGAAATCCACAAAAGGCAATCGGAATCTATACCGACCTAAGAGTGGTGGATGAGGAGTTGCAAACGATTCACCCCTCTTTTTGGGAATATTCCAAAATAGCCCCCTCATTATTGACTACGTTTGAAGATTTATGTGTACATCCAGCAGCCACAGGGTGTACCATGATGATAAATCGAAAGGCTAAGGAGTGTGCACTCCCCTTCTGCGAAGAGGTGAGAATGCATGACTCCTGGATTATCCTATCCATTTTGAAGAGTGGAGGCATTGTTGATTACATCTCCACTCCCACCATGCTATACAGGCAGCATAGAGGAAATGTGATAGGAGCAATCAACGAGAACGATTCCTATTTGGCGCATCGCATCAAAGGAATAAAATCAGTTGTCAAAAACAACAAGGCACAATGGCGCATGATAAAGAAATTGGGCTTTTCATCGCATATTCATTACCTGTGGCTGAAAATAAAATATCACTATAACTATTGCAGACTTCAAAAAAAGGACGATCAAAAATGAAAGTTTCGATTATAACAGCAACCTATAACAGTGCGTCGACCATCAGAACGACAATTGAGAGCATAGCAAGGCAAACGCACGACGACATTGAGCACCTCATCATAGATGGAGGTTCTCAAGACAATACTGTTGAAATAGCGAAAGAATACCCCTCTGTCTCCTACATCATATCTGAGTCTGACAATGGATTGTACGAAGCCATTAACAAAGGAATAAAAGCCGCCAAAGGCGATATCATAGGCATACTCAATTCGGATGATTTCTTTGCCACCGACACGATTGTGGAGTCTATAGTCAATCATTTTTCTTCTACGGATACAGACGCCATCTATGGTGATGTGTGCTACATCACGCATGACAAACCGTTCCTACCGATTCGATACTATAGCAGTAAGTCATTTAATCCATGGATGATGAAGTTTGGATTCATTCCAGCCCATCCCACCTTCTATATGAAAAGGGAGAGATTTCAGGAAATCGGACTATACAATGAAAGCTACAAAATAGCATCAGATTTTGAGTTCCTCCTGCGTTGTTTCTGCATTCATAAGATTAAATATCAATACATACCACAGACGATGGTATACATGCGAATAGGAGGAATCAGCAACAAGAACTTTGCATCCCATAAAATTATATTTACAGAGCACAAGAAAGCATTAAAAGAGAACAATATCTATTCCAATTCATTGTTCCTATGCCTGAGATATCCAATTAAAATATTTGAAGTGGTGATTTTTCGGATAACAAAACTATTCAAGGGTAAGAAGGAGCAAGAAATACATGTAGACTAATCATTCAGATTATTCGGATAATTCTGAAGCATCTAATTTTTTGATTGTTTCTTGGTTGATTTTATCACGTTCCTTGTCACTAAACCAACCCCATTTATTAAAGTATTTGATGGCAGAAACCATGTGAACGAATAGCATCTTAAGTGATTTAGCAGAATCTCTATGGTAGATATGGATAGCCTTAACCAATGGATAGTAGACAATATCCATTCCTTCTGAATGAATACGTCTAGAGTAGTCCAAATCCTCACAATACATGAAATAGCGTTCGTCAAACAATCCTATCTTGTCAAATGCCGAGGTACGAATCAACATAAAGCAACCATACACCCAAGGTGTGCTGAAAGGTTTCGTATAAGACAACTTTGTATAGATATCCTTCGAAGAAGATGGCATCAAGCGACGTTTAACTAACGTAGAAGGAGAAGGTATCAATCGACATGAATAAGCACGTTCTCCATTAGGAAGGAAGATATCAGGAGAGATAAGTCCCACATTCTGATTCTGCTCCATATAGTCACACAAAGACTCCACAACACCCTCTTCAAAGAAGATGTCAGGATTCAAGACCAAATGATATAAGGACTCACCTTTCGCCTTTTGCATCGCAATATTATGGCCCTTTCCAAATCCCAAATTTTCTCCTTGAAAAGAGTACTCAATACGATCATCTTGAGGAACAAATGATTTTGCTTCATCAGAAGGTGAATTATCAATCAAATACAATTTAACATCCATTCTAGTGTTTAAAAATGAATGAATCGCCCTCAACAATTCGTCTCTGTCGTTTTTGTATATAACTATAGATGCCGTTACCTGGTACATATCAATTCGAATGTTTAAAAATCGACGTAATCAAATGCCATCGATCTAAAAATTTGTCTTTCAATGGTCGCCGACTAGGTTCTGAGCAAGAAGATGCATTATCACCATGTCTGCGATATAAGATTAATGGTTTGTCAAAAAATAAAATCTTTTTCCTTCTATACTCCACATTCAACGCAATCCACACATCATGCATAGGAATATTGGAAGGAAATGGAAGCACGTACGACAAAACGTCACGTTTAAATGCCATACAGCAACCAATATAAGTGTTTTTCATTAAATTTTTCACAAATCCACTTCCAGAGTTAAGTAGCTTGAAAAACGAAGGTTGCAACAAACGCTCTTCTGCATCCACCACCTCGCAGTCCGAAACTACTAAATCATAATCTCTCAACAACGGCAGCATTTCTCTCACCTTGTCATCCATCCAAATATCATCCTGATCTGCCAAAAAAACAAATTCACCTTTAGCATGCTTTAACGCATTCTCGAGATTATAAATTGGACTGTGAAACCTATTTCCTTTTAACACTTTAATTCTCTCATCATGAAAAGACTCAATAATCGAAAGTGTTTCATCAGTCGAAGAATCATCGGAGACTACCACTTCGTCCTCTTCATTCAACTGACATAATATAGTTTCCATCTGTCTTCGTATGTACTTTTCCCCATTATAAGTAGCCATACATACGCTCACTCTACAATCCATATTCTCGCTTTCTAAAAGTAATAGCAAAAATAAGTTAAATTTCCGAATTAACCATCATTTATATGCAATAAATGACGTTCGATTCAGATAACTAACGAATTATTAGAGTGTTTTATTTTTTTTCATATGAAAAAAGGTGGCATTTGTAGCCTCAAATGCCACCTTTAAAGACAAGATTAATACTCTTGCCAGCTCTTTATTTGGATATCTTGCTTTGATTTTTCGCAGAATGCTTTAATAAACGCACTTGCCAATCTCGCATTCGTCATCAACGGAATGTTGTGATCAATAGCTGAACGACGAATCTTATATCCATTGGTCAACTCTCTCTTCGTATGGTTCTTTGGTATGTTGATAACCAAATCCACTTGATGTTCTTGTAACAAAGAGATTATGTTTACATTGTGATTATTCTCATCTGGCCAGCTTACTGCAATGGCATTCACTCCATGCTCTACCAAGAAGTTTCTAGTTCCTTCTGTAGCGTATATCTTATAACCATGAGAATCTAATAATTTACATGCATCCAACAAATCAACCTTTCCACGGATATCTCCAGATGATACCAAAATACCCTTCTCTGGTACATGATATCCTACGGATGTCAATGAATTAATCAATGCCTCATCGAAATCTGCTCCTAAGCATCCTACCTCTCCTGTAGATGACATATCAACACCCAAGATAGGATCTGCCTTGTGCAAACGTGCAAATGAGAACTGAGATGCCTTAACTCCTACATACTCAATGTCGAATGTTGATGAATCTGGTTTCTCCACTGGAACATCCAACATAATCTTAGTGGCTGTCTCGATGAAGTTTCTCTTCAATATCTTAGATACAAATGGGAAACTACGTGATGAACGAAGGTTACACTCAATTACCTTAACAGCATTCTCCTTTGCCAAGTATTGAATGTTAAACGGACCACTGATGTTCAACTCCTTAGCGATCTTCTTACTTACCTTCTTAATCTGACGTACAGTCTCTAAATACAACTTCTGTGCTGGGAATACCAATGTGGCATCTCCTGAGTGTACTCCAGCAAACTCTACGTGCTCTGAAATAGCGTATTCAATGATTTCACCATTCTTAGCAACGGCATCAAACTCAACCTCTTTCGCATTCTGCAAGAATGAGGATACTACCACTGGATACTCTTTTGACACCTTAGCTGCCATCTTCAAGAAGGTATCCATTTGCTCACGGTTGTAACATACATTCATCGCAGCTCCAGAAAGTACGTAAGATGGACGAATCAACACTGGGAATCCTACCTCCTTGATGAAGTTGTCGATATCTTCCGGACTGGTCAACTCACCCCAACGTGGCTGGTCGATACCCAACTGATCCAACATAGCAGAGAACTTATGACGGTTTTCTGCACGGTCGATGGAAACTGGTGAAGTTCCTAATACTGGAACATTCTGACGGTACAACTTCATTGCCAAGTTGTTTGGAATCTGACCTCCTACAGAGACAATCACACCCTTAGGATTTTCCAAATCAATCACATCCAATACACGCTCAAAACTCAACTCATCGAAATAAAGTCTGTCGCACATATCATAGTCTGTTGATACAGTCTCTGGGTTGTAGTTGATCATGATAGACTTGTAACCCAACTTACGAGCTGTCTGAACGGCATTTACAGAACACCAGTCAAACTCTACGGACGAGCCAATTCTGTATGCACCAGAACCTAATACGACAATGTTCTTATCGTTTCTGTATGAATAATCGATGCTATGTTCGTCTGCGCCGTATGTCATATACAAGTAGTTGGTCAACTCAGGATGCTCAGAAGCGATGGTGTTGATACGACGAACAAACGGAGTGATTCCTTGTTTCTTACGCAATGAACGAACACGAAGTGATTCCTTCTCCATATTGTTGGATGGGTTCTCTGTGTAACGAGCGATTTGGAAATCGGAGAATCCAAGGCGTTTTGCCTCTTTCATCACATCTGCAGGGATATCTTCGATCTTCTTGTATTGACCCAATACTTTCGTATAGTCAACAATATTCTTCAACTTACCAATAAACCACTTGTCGATTTTAGTAAGGTCAACGATCTTCTCGATAGAATAGCCCTTCTCCAAAGCTGCAGCGATAGCGAAAATACGCATATCTGTTGGGTGAGACAACTCCTTATCCAGATCATCGAATTCCAAATCATGGTTTCCAACAAATCCGTGCATGCCCTGACCAATCATACGAAGACCTTTTTGCATGATCTCTTCGAACGATTTACCGATTGACATGATTTCACCCACAGACTTCATGGATGAGTTAATCTCACGATCAACACCGACAAACTTAGACAAATCCCAACGTGGAATCTTAACAATGATATAATCAACTGATGGAGCTACATACGCAGAGTTTGGCGTACCCATCTCTCCAATTTGATCCAATGAATAACCCAATGCCAACTTAGCGGCAACGAAAGCCAATGGATAACCAGAAGCCTTAGATGCCAAAGCTGATGAACGGCTCAAACGAGCGTTGATCTCGATAATACGATAATCGTTTGTCTCAGCATTGAAGGCAAACTGAATATTACACTCACCAACGATTCCAATATGACGAACCACCTTCTTAGCAATCTCTTGCAAAAGGTTGATTTGTTCTTCTGTCAATGAAATGATCGGTGCCACTACGATACTCTCTCCTGTATGGATTCCTAGTGGGTCGAAATTCTCCATAGGAACAACCGTGAAGCAGTGATCATTCTTATCACGAATCACCTCAAACTCGATCTCTTTCCATCCCTTCAAAGACTCTTCTACAAGGATTTGCTTGGAATGTGCAAGTGCGCTATCACATAGTTCAACGAACTCCTCTTCGTTAGCACAAATACCTGAACCAAGACCTCCCAATGCGTATGCAGAACGAACCATCACTGGATAACCTATTCTACGTGCCACAGTCAAAGCATCGTCCATATTCTCAACAGCCTGAGATACTGGAGTCTTAGCTTGAATCTCATTCAATTTCTTAACAAACAAGTCACGATCCTCTGTAATCATAATAGCATCTACAGAAGTACCCAACACCTGAACGCCATACTTCTCTAACGTACCTGAAGTGTAAAGCTCAGTACCACAGTTTAAGGCTGTTTGTCCACCGAAAGCTAACAAGATACCATCTGGTTTTTCTTTCTTTATAACTTCCTCAACGAAATAAGGAGTGATCGGCAAGAAATAAACCTTATCAGCAACGCCCTCCGACGTTTGGATCGTAGCGATATTAGGGTTGATCAACACCGTGGAGATACCCTCTTCACGCATAGCTTTCAGAGCTTGTGAACCAGAGTAATCAAACTCTCCGGCTTGTCCGATTTTCAAAGCTCCGGATCCTAGCAAAATAACCTTTTTAACTTTCTGTGATTTCATATATCTAATCTCTTAAAATAACTTTCACACAAAAAAAAAGCGGAGGTAACAACCACCGCAACAAAAAATCAATAGGAATAAAAAAACAATGCCTTTACATCATCCCAATTCTTGTATATGTAATGAGGTACGGACATATTTTCTTTTTTTATTACTTTGATTCTAAATAATTCGTTTTTTTATATTGGGTGCAAAGTTACACTTTTTTTCATTACACTTTGCAAGCGAAATATGAATTTTTTTCAAAAAAAATCACAAAGTGCGTATTTATCGGACTTGCATGAATTTTTCTTTTTTACCCTATTATTTTCTCTCAAAATGGTTTTTCATCTTCCTTCTTCTCAACGAGTCAAAAGTTTCAACTCATACTTCTCGTCAAAATAGGCATCCCAATCCTGACGGGCATTCATTCCAATCTGCAATCCGTAGAAAAAGGTGCCATTACGTCGACTCTCTCGCATCTCATCCAACAAGGCTTGCTCCACCAACGGAATCTTGAAATCACTAATCCACAACACATCCGAACTCATATAATCGGCATGATGATGCAATAACTCAAACATCTTTATCATCATACTTCGCGCATTTGTGTCGCCCGACGCACTCTTCTTAAAATAATCAAACAATCGCGCTCGCTCCTTCTTCACATCTATTGGATAAACTGATACGGAAAATGAGAGCAGATATAGATCTCGTCGTTGCCTATCTGCTATCTCCAACAATCGCAACAGCAAAGAGTTGCTTATCTTTTCTGGTTCCCCAATCATGCTTCCTGATGTGTCCAAACAGACTATCATGGGTCCCTTACGCTTCGCTGGCTGAGTGACTAAATGATGAATGGGTTTGTAGATCTCACTACGATATGAAAAGGTCTGCAGACGATGTGAGGCATACTTATAAAGAAACAAGTCTGACAACCGTTCATCCGAAGCTTGCGCCACCTCCAACGGCAACATCGAATTCAAATCATTACCCACTGTCACCCCCGACACATCACTCTTGGAGGCATGCGTCATCTGATATACCTTTCCACTGGAAACCGTCATCTGATGATGACTCTCCTCACTGGCAATTCGTCCCATCTTATTAGCTATCTGATTTAGCACAGGGTATCGTTTCTGTACTTGTATAATCTTACGCAACCGTTCGAACAGTGTTGAGTTCCATATTCCACTCATGGCACTCCATGCTTGCAAAAAATCTTCCTCCGATATGTTATTCTTCTTCACATACTCCTCCACCTCCTGCATCGACACCCTTGTCTGTTGAGCAACAGACGGACATCTCTGCTCCGTCTCTTCACGACACTGTCGCATAACCTGTTTCATCTCCATCTCTTTCCAATCATCCAAGAAATGTTGCCACAGAATATCATCGGAAAGATTCTCCTCTTTCTGAAACTTCTGTCCATAATAGGAGGTAAAACCAGGATTGCGTTCTTCCACCTCCTGCATCAAAGCCCTCCAACCATCCTGCCGCTTATTGAGTTCCCACTCATGCGCCTCCTTGATCTTATTTTGGATAGATTGGTTTCTCGCAAATTGATATTGATACATCTTCAATTGTTGGAAGATGAAATCGAGCGTGATATTATAAAACACGGCAGACTGCACACTGTCTTTCAACACTCTGCTACGAAGCCATGGGTCGCGCATCATAGACATAAGGTATGCATAAAGAGGATCACCCGCAAAGTCGGGATTATCCTCCTTGTCATATATGCCAGCCTCAACAAACTGATCCAACAGACTGACATAGATTGCTGGTGAGGTCACATTCTCATCACTCGCCATACTCTAACTTTTCAATGTCAATTCTTAAATAGGCAAACTGTTTACGCAACTCTTCACACATATATTGCAACTCCGATTTATCTTCTTTAGAAAGGAACATATTAGTCTGAAGTTCTTCTGAGAAGCGACCGACCTCCTGCACCTTCGTCTCCAATGCCTCATAGAAATTACGACCTGATGGTTTGGGCAATGTATCAACATTGATATCAGAGAGCAACGGACTTTTCGATTTCTCTATTTCATAACGCACTCCGTTGATAAACAAGAATTGACCTTTTCGATAAATGGTAACCTTCTCAGCCTCTGATTTCTCTGATCCGTAGACAGAGGAGATGGCATCTCCCGCATAATTACGGATAATCATGTTTTTGGGTGATGATGGGTCTTTGTATAACACTGCTTGTGTTGGCGCATTCATCGGATCATACTCTTTTAGATTACGGAAATCAACTGCAAAAATATAGGTGTGACCTGTTCCATGATTCAACACATGGTAGAAGAAGTGGTTGCACAAGAGCAACCCCTCATTTCGATGGTCGCCTCTTTTCTTATCAGCCTCAACACTAGCTCTCACCTGCACGATCTTTAAATCGGAAGAGACAGCCTGACGCAAGGATTCTATCTCGTTTTCAAATCCAACAAAGAGTGATTTCTTCATAAAATCACGGACAATCTCTTGTTCCTCAGGTTCATTCCACAAGCAACGCCAGAGTGGGAAGAGATCAGAAGGCATCACCTGCTCACGCTGATGCATGTAGGCTGAGGTGCGCAAGAGTTGCAAAATCTTTTTCCATCGACGATCGCTTACATAAATAGCACGTCTGCGATCACGATCAACTGAAAGCTGACTTCGTAGATAGAGGATGCTTGCCAACACTTCCGGAGAACAAGCTATCTGTGGAATCCGTTGCTGTGCCTCTTCATACTCTTGTTGCGTGATAGGGCAACTCACCGACACTTTGTCTGACGTCTCCGAATCCAACAACATATCCACAAACGATTGTTGGTCTTTGACACAGTCCGAAACAATTCGGATTAGGAAACGATCCCATAGTGCCTCCAACCCCTCTCCCTCCGTAGGCAACTCATTACTTGCACCAATCAACAATTTAAGAGGCAACTGTATCTCATGGTCTCCATTCCGATAGGTCTTCTCGTTGATGACTGTTAACAGGGAGTTTTGAATGGCAGGGCCCGCCTTCCACACCTCATCAAGGAAGACAATCTCGGCAGATGGCAAATAGCCCTCCACCTTTCGTTCGTAGGTATCTGCATCTCGAAGTTGTGAAATACTCACGGGACCAAAAATCTCATCTGGGGTAGAGAACCGAGACATCAGGTATTCGAAAACAGAAGCATTTTGGAAAGCACATTTAAGTCGGCGAGCTATCAATGACTTCGCCACACCCGGAGGACCCAAAAGCAAGACACTCTCACCTGCCATGGCAGCCAAAAGAGCCAGACTAAGTTCCGTGTCTTTTTCATATACATGAGCTGAAAGCTCTTTTATCAATTGCAAATACCTATTCTCCATAATACATACACGTAAGATGTGACCGCACAAAATTATACAAAAAGAGAAAAACGACGAAAACGAGAAAGATCACATTCCTCACATTGCGCATAAAAAAACGCAAACACGTCACGAATAACTTTCCAATAATTTGGGGTAGTGATTTTTTTCGATTAAATTTGCAAAATCTTAATAACAAGAGGTTGGGTTGAGTAGTTCAATGGATAGAATACGGGTTTCCTAAACCTTAGATCCGGGTTCGATTCCCGGCTCGACTACAAAAAGAAACAACATTAAAATCCGAAAGAAAATTTAGCGACAACATCACAAGAGCATTTCTTTTGAGGAGGGTTCTTTATTTAAATAACAGATCATATGGCAGAAAACGGGAAAAAGAAAATAGTTATTTTCTCTCTGGCAATCATTACTGTGATTGTCGGTGTTTACTTCTTTCACTCCAAAAGAGGATACCAAGAGGGGGATATTCTATTTCAAGTATCGTGTAGTCGGCAATCACCCTTCATCCAGCAAGCCACTGGTTCAAAATGGTCGCATTGTGGTATCGTCGTCGAGAAGAATAAACAATGGTATGTACTAGAAGCCTCCAATGTTGTTAAACTCACCCCATTAAAAGCATGGATTAAAAGAGGCAAAAATGTGGAGATGAAAAAATTACGAGTATTGAAAAAGCCTGTTAAAATCAAGTACGAAAAATACTTGGGCAAACCATACGATCTTGCCTTCAAGTTTAATAATGGAAAGTGGTATTGCTCTGAACTTGTTTATGATATTTATAAGTCTCAATTAGGGATAGAGTTGTGTCAGCCCAGAAAAATCAGTTCGTATAAAATTGACGGGTTGGAACATGTACTTAAAAAGAGAGG
>CACZUS010000012.1 GCA_902784425.1 uncultured Bacteroidales bacterium | reverse complement strand
TATTTGGATAACACGATATGAAACGGACAATTCACCGAGCAAACAACAACAGCGGTTTTGCCTCAGTCAAACAAAGATTAGTTATTTATATCTGCGATAATTTTACCTCTTTAATATTCTACTTATTTTTTACTATCTATTTATTTGTAAATCAGCCATTAAAAAACACTTTTAAAAAATTCCGAGAAACAACGGAGAAACAAAATGCCATTTTTTTGCCGATTTTTCGATTCACTTTTTATTAACTTTTTAATTTCACTTATAAAGATAAAAGTAAAATATTACATTAAAGCATAACCATTTAAGTTTTATTTCACTTTTCAGCGAAAAGCCACCCAAATAGTGAATTATAGCAAAATCCAACCTATAAGGTTGTATATATTGGAATATAAGGAATTTTGCCCCGACATAATGGATTATAAAACATAATAATTTTTTATATATAACTTTCTGATTGTGTGACAAATAAAGACCTATTTATTTTGTTTCTCATTATGTTTTTTTATAAGTTTGTGACTCCAAACAACAACAATTTAATTACAAAGATCATGGGAATATTAAAAAAGAAAAGTGCTAAAAAAAGCACAAAGAAAAGTACAAAACCAACTGCAAAACAACTTGCTGCATTGAAGGCAGGTCGTGAAAAATTGGCAAAAGAGCGCAAAAAAGCAAAAGAGGAGGTTCGTAAAGAGTTGAAAAAGGCTTCGACCTCAATTCGTAAGAAAACGTCTAAAATCGTTTCTTCGGCTCGCAAACGAGTTCAGAAAGAAGCAACAAAAACCATCAATCGAACTAAGACAAGATTGAAAAAGAAAGGTCTTGCCTCAAAATAATTATATTCCAGAGAGTTGGCTGCTATATAACCTTTGAGTAAGTCCATTAAATCGGTGAGAAAAAGCACTGGGCTCTCGAATATATATATCAGACTACTATGCGCCAATACACGTTTCTAAGAGTCAAAGACAGAACCTATATCACAAGGTACTTCTGTGAGCATTGCGTGATACTCGACAATGAGACAGGGTTGTGCTACCATAGCACAGGGCGAAGAGGTTATGTTTGCGAGCCGTTGGATGAGATGTTAAAAACGGATGAGATTATGAGCAGCTTTGACTTTAATAGTGACAGAGATATTGAGGAATACTTCTATCAGTATCAGTGTAGAAACGGTGCATATCATGCGATAGACAATAACTGTGAGGATTTTGCGAACGGATTTATAGGTTATTGCAGATCAAGACAGACAGAGAGGTTCGTAATTGGATCGGTTGCTATAATGACAATGTTTTATTTTTTAATGAAATGATGGGAAATAAAATAAAAAAACCTACCAAATAAATGATAGGTTATTTCTACGATACCGATCTAAGGTTATGCGTGAGTTCGGTTTTACTGATAGGCCTGTTCCCTATCAAACGTGATGCAAATATAATAAATAAGATAAAACGAAACAAGATATGAGTAAAGAATCAAATATAAAAAAATTGGAATATTTCAGCACTTTCAGTACAGATAAAACATTTAATGCATCAGAATACACTGGAATACATATAGTAATTTATAGATCGGACACAGAAATTGATAAAGATGATATAGAATTGTCAGGTGGAATAATAGACAAGATAGATAAACAGGAAGAGGATTGGGAGACATCAACATATATTATTTTTCATGGGAAAACTAAGGCAGAATTTATCAAAGCTTGTATAAATCCTAAAACTGATGTGATGTGGAGATATGAAGATATAGAAAAGTTGGATACAATGAAATACAAGGTTGGCGACAAAATAAAAGATTATAAAATAGCGAGTATATGTGTTTTTGGTGATATAGGATATTTGTTAGAATACGGAGATAAATATTATTTTCTCAATGAAGAAAGGATTGAAGAATTAAACGAGTCAGTTGGAAACACGGAAGATAATCTAACTTCATCTCAGAAAGAAGTTTTATCTTTTATAGATAAGCAAATAAAGACTGCACAAGTATTTGCGCAACAACCGAAGGGATCCGTTCCATCATATATGCGTCAGAATATGAACGGAAGAGTGACAGGACGATTGGAAACTCTTTGGAGAAACAGAGATTACGACACGTTCAATCTTGCACTCGACAAGATAAAAGAAGCAGGAGTCATATTTTCTAAAACCAATTCAATATGGGAAAGACACAAGAACACTCCAATGGAAGATTTATATCCATCTCCAGAGTTTAAGATGGCTATGAAAATCATCGACGGACTAAAACAAAATATGACTATTGACAAAGATAATCTAAAATGGGCGATCGATCGTAATATAAATAAGTTGGCAACTGAGAACAGAGTTAGAAGTTTGCAAGTTGTTGTAAAGGCATTGAAAGAAAAGCAAGAAAAGGAAGAGTTGAATTTATTCCCATCTGATTCATGGATATGGAGGTATCTTAAAGATGATGATGTTGTAAAACAAGATAATCCAGAAAGCGGAGTGATATACGAAGCAGACGGATGCACAGTTGAGGACAATATAGAACTAAGCCGTGTACAAATTTCATTTCCAGGCAAACCATCAGGTGAAATAATATCATATTTGAAACAACATGGTTTCCGTTGGTCTCCATCTAATATGGCATGGCAACGACAAAACACACCAGAAGGACGCAGACAAGCACTCGATTTTGCAAGGAAATTTTTCCCAGATGAAATTAAAAAGGAGAATGAAATTGAAGTCAAAGAAGAAAAAGGTATTATCGAAGAAACATCTGCTGTTGAAGAAATCAACACGCCAAGTGGTGACGAATCATCATCATTTGATTTCGCATTCCAACTATCCAAAAAGATAGAGAATGAGAAAGTGACATGGGTTGATGCGCAAAAATTTGCAAGCGAAATGAACGTGAAAGCATCTCGTCAAGAACTTATACAAGCTTGCGAAATGGCTGTTGTAATGGCAGCTCGAAGAATTGCATCAACAGGCGATACAATCAGAGCAAAATATGAGCAGATAAGAGATTTGTACGATAATCAGCCAACAATAGCACCAAAGGATGGAGAAAGCCGTTTCTTGCAACAGTTCTCTACTCCTGCACCTTTGGCGTTCATGGCAGGAGAGTTCGTTAAAGCAAATAAAAATGTAGATAAATACGGTAGTTCTTATTTAGAACCATCGGCTGGAAATGGAATGCTTACGATTGCATTAGATCCTCTCAAAACGACAGTAAACGAAATAGACAAAATAAGATACAATAATCTCGTAAAACTTCATTATATCAATGTAAAAAATTATGATGCAGCATCAGAAGAATTTACAAATGAAATAGGAACCAATTTCACAGGAATTATAACAAATCCTCCATTTGCAGACCTTGAAAAGAATGAGTATCTAACCAAAATAGGGGAAAAAGGAGAAAGGGAAATTGAATATACTTTTTCTAAATTAGATCACAAGTTGGCAATTATGGCACTCGACAAAATGGCTGACAATGGACGTGCTGCAATCATAGTCGGAGGTAAACTTGGAGCAAAGATGTATGGGTTAAGAAACTCATATTGGAATAGAATGGATAGGTTGTTTGGAGAGTATGCTATATTCATTGCATACCTGCACAGACAATACAATATTGTCGATATTCTGTACATCAGTGGTAATCTTTATGCAAAGCAAGGGACAACATACCCTATCATAATGATTTTGATAGATGGACGTAAGAAGTGGGATTCCAGAACAGAATGTGTCTGGCGAAAATACGATCCAGAAAAAGATAAGGAGATAATGAGTTTCACTGAATATTTCAATCGCATCTATCCGTATATTGAAGAACAGCAAACACAAGCTACAAGCGAAGAGGATAAAGAGAGAAAACTTCGTTTGGCTAAGGCTAAGGCGAAATCTTTGTTATTGTATGCTTATGCACAGAAAAACAAAGAAAGCAAGAAAGAGGAAGAGCCAGATTGGTTAGATTCAATCAATGCAGATGAATTGAGAGAGAGATTAAAACAAGATAATGGAGAAGGAGAAAAACTGTTACAAGAGGCTGAGAGACAATTATACGACAAATAACGAACCAAACAAATAAAACAGTATGAAACTAATAGATATTCAAAGACACTACTTCACAATTAAGGGTGACAAGCACAGATACTACTGTACAAAAGCAGACACAGATATGTCACTAAACGTGAAAGTGATTCACTACACGCAGGCAGACAATATAGAAGGGAATGAAATGTTGTTGCGTGGACAAGCCATTGAAAACGTCGTACCAGAACACGTCACATTGGGTATGGCTTATATGCCAGCATCTGATGTACGCAGATTAAACACACAGACACCAGATTCGATGGGTTACGATATCCATGAAGCTCTAAAAAAACTTACAGAAGCTGTTGGAGGTAACGTGACAGACTATGTTTGCGAACGTTTGCAATGGAGTCGTGCGGAGATAGAAGATCGGCTTTTTGCGGAACAAGTGGATGCGGTCGCTTTGGCTATCTATAATCATGAGGCAAGAGGACAAGCAATGATTATCGGAGACCAAACAGGTATAGGCAAAGGTCGTGTTGCCTCTTCAATGATACGTTATGCAATCGTGCATAAGATGATCCCTGTCTATTGCACAGAGAACGCAGGACTATTCTCAGACAATTATCGAGATTTGGTTGATATAGGTTGCGGAGAGTTAAAGCCATTCATTATAAACCAATCAACAAGCGGACAGACAGACGCACGAATAAAGGTTCTGAATGAGAATGATGAGTTTGTTGTTGTTCATTCTCCTGTCACAGACAAAAAACAGAGGGAGAAAATCTTTGCAGGAAACGATCTCCCAAAAGGTTTTGATTATGTTCTTACTACTTATTCTCAGTTAAGTAGCGCATTGAAAAAGACGAAAGATGGAGATGCACCAGGAGCAGATTTTAGTAAGTTTAACTTCCTGAAAAAAATTGCCCCAAAATCATTTTTCATCTTCGATGAGTCACACAATATCAGTGGATCAAAAGCAGTCGTCACAAAATGGTGGGACTCAAATGCAGATGTTGAGTTGGGAGGTTCAAACCAGTTCTATTGTTTCAATCAGTTATCAAAGATGGCAAGCGGAGTGGTATTTCTTTCTGCTACATTTGCAAAGAGGCCTGAAAATTTGGTTGTCTATGCAAACAGAACTTGTATATCGGAATCCGGATTGAAAGATACAGAATTGATACAAGCAATTCAAGAAGGTGGAGAAGCCTTGCAGGAGGTAATTTCTTCCGACATTGTGCATGAGGGTCAGATGATACGTCGAGAAAGCATCTATGAGGGAATAGAGGTAAATTATATCTACCTCGACAAAAACGGACATGAGCAATTCGGAACACCAGACTTGGAGAAACAACATCGTGCCACTTGTGACTATATTACAGGAATCATCAATCTAATCAATCAGTTTGAAAAGGATCACATTGTGCCTATCATAGAGGAGATGGCTGAAAATGCATCCATGTACAATATGGAAACAAGCAAGACATCTAACAAATTGGGAGTTGCGCATGATCCTATCTTTTCTAAACTATTTATGATTGTAAATCAGATGCTATTCTCCATTAAAGCGGAAGCGGTAGCAAACCATGCGGTTCGCAGATTGATGGAGGGCAAAAAGGTTGTTATCGGTTTATCCTCTACAATGGAAAGTTTCTTGGACGAGTTTGTTACAGATGATGGTGAAATAAATTGCGACTTCACTTCTGTATTGGAACGTGCGTTGCGTTCTACATTGAAATATAGAACAAGAGATAAAGAGGGAGGAGGAGCTTCTGAATTTGGATATATTGACATCTCAGACTTGTCACCAGAAGGACAAGATATGTATTTCTCCATTCAGCAGAAAATAAAAGAAGGTTCGTCTGGTATCTCCCTATCTCCTATCGATCTAATTTCGCAAAAAATCGAGGCAGCAGGCTTCAAGGTATCGGAAGTGACAGGGCGAAAACGAAAAATTATATTTTCAAACGAGCAAGGAACTAAAGGTACTATCGTGCCACGAAAGTATGTAACAAGAAATGTTGCTTTCGGAGAGTTTCAAAACAACAAATCTGACGTGCTAATCATCAACGCATCTGGTGCGACAGGAGCAAGCGCACACGCAACCACCAAAAACACTAATCTTACGCCAGATCAGGTAAAGCCAAGAGTGATGATTATCGCACAGATGGAGCTTGATGTGAACAAAGAGGTTCAGAAACGAGGTAGAATCAACAGAACAGGGCAAATAAAGGAGTTGCCTCCATCATACGACTATCTTATTTCTGCAATTCCTGCCGAAAAAAGATTAATGATGATGATGCAGAAAAAGTTGAAATCTTTGGATGCAAACTCTACATCTAATCAGAAACAAAGTACAGGCATCATCGACACATCGGACTTTATGAACAAGTATGGAGATAAGGTTTGTCGTGAATATCTGATGGAAAATGAAGATATAAACGAAAAATTGAACAACCCTATCGGTGATGATGGAGACAAGGAAGTTAGCATCCATAAGGTTACAGGACACGTCCCTGTACTTACTTGTACAGAACAAGACAATTTCTATACATCAATACAAGACAGATACGATAAACTTGTTCACTCTCTAATAGAGAAAGGTGAGTATGATTTGGAGGTTGAAGCAATGGATTTGGATGCAAGACAGATAGGTGATTTGAGTCTGTTGGTCGGAGCATCTTCGGGAGAAAGCAAGTTCGCAGATGCTGTTTATGTAGGAACATACGACTGTAAGGTACTTCGCAAACCATACTCAGAGGATGAAGTGCGTGTGATGTTGGCAAACTATATGGGAGGATCTTACAACAAAGAAGAATCGAAAGCGAAAGCGGCTAAGATAGCAGGAGAGATGAAAGCCTACTACGATGATCAATTACACTACATGGAAGAAACTCAGGACGAAAGATGCAAGAAAAAGATAGAGGAAGCCATAGAACGTGTAATTGCAAAAGGTGGAGTTGCATCAGATGCAGATGTTTCGGTCGCCATTATTAAGGAGAATTACGAAGATATAAAAAGAAAGCAGAGAGAAAGGATAAGAGTAGAAGAATACAAGAATAACTTATTGAAATTCTTCTATGCAGGACGTGCTTGTATCTTGGATAGCAATAACACGAAAGCAATATGCTTAGGAGTGAACATAGGAACTAAGACAAAGAATCCTTATTCACCATCAAATGTTGTAATATCATTTGCAGTATGCAATTCTATGAGGTTGTTAGAACTCGACTTACAAGAAGAGGACTACAAGGAATTGTTAAACATTCAAACTTACACAAAGAGCATTGACAGCTACTATGTGGACACGGATGAAAAATATCTCACTAATTGGCACGAATACATCAAAGAAAGTGTGGCTGATCGTGAGGTTCGACAAATCATAGTAGGAAACACTCTACGTTCTTACAAGAACAAGCCAGAAGGAGCAAAACTTATTTCATTCACAACGCATGAAGGAGAAGTTTTGAAAGGTTTGTTAGTGCCTAAGAAAGCAACATCAGGAAAGAGTGGTGACAAGATGGTTCTGTCTCGTTACTCTTTGCAAAAATTTGCTCCGATCATAAAAAAGAATCTTAAAGATGGTGATGTTCAGAAATACTCTATGAACAGAGGTACAGAACTACAAATCAACAAGAACAAAGATTCATATACAATAAGAGAGCCTATTGCATTTGTCATTACAAACGGACAGACATATAAAACTTTATTAAAAAATAAACAAGATGACTTCAAGGCACTTTCAGACAATGGAAGAGGTTTTGACGAATGGGGTTCTGGATCTAACAAATGGTATGCGCTAAACGTTCCTGAAAAGAATCTGGACAAGCTAATTAACTTGTTAGACTCTATGACATTCGGAGTTGAATTGCTGCCAAGTCAAGTTTCAGCATACTTTCCAGATCAGGGAAAGAAGATGAAAGTAGGTAATTGGAAAAAAGTTTCGGTTGATAAAGCAAATATTCCTACATCATCGAAAAAGACAGATGATGATAAAGCGAGAAAACTTCGTTTGGCTAAGGCGAAGGCGAAAGCTTTGTTATTGTATGCTTATGCACAGAAAAACAAATAAAACGATATGGTTATGAGCAAGGAGAATAATAGTAAACAGTACGAATACAAGTATGCTAATGAAGGGTTCATAGATGAGGATGATATTGACAATGCAGGAATTGAGTTAGTTAATAAACTCAATTCAAAATGGAACGCTTTATATCCTGGAAATGATCCTGAATGGAACAGATTAAAGGCAAAAAAACTTGTAAGTATGATTTATTACCTAAAAGGTGATATAATACCTGCTACTGTCTCTAAAACAGACAAAAGGCCAATGGTATGGACTGATGAAAATGTAGCATTCGCTATAAGCGATCAAAAAGCAGTCAGAGTAGAGTTGGAGGATTATTTCAAAGAACTTTTCCCAGATGATTTGGAAGCATTAAAAATATTCATACCGAATTTCAGAGAAAGGAAATCAAAAGAGAGGAAAGGAAACAAAACTCCCACTCCTGATCCAAACAACGAGATGGATACAATGCGTTACATCTTGAATAAACTTGTGGATGAACTTGGGGAAAAAGAGGGGACAAAAACATTTGAGTGGTATTGTAAGACCTATAATGTAGGAATTAGTGACATCATTCCTTTAACAGTTTTGCGTGAAGTTCTTGGTATTGATTTGTACCCATCTCAATATTACAAAAGAAAAGCTACAGAAATAGAAATGCAAGATAAATTTAAAAAATCAAACGATATGAGAATAACAAAAGACAATTTAGCAAGCGAGTACGAAAACTATAAGATGTACTTGAAAGACGATGAGATGCGTAACAAGGTAAAGGATGCAATCGAGATCTCAGAGTTCTATGGAGAAGATGCAGACATCACCAAAGCAGTAGATTCTATTGTTGATATGGTGAACGAGCAGATTTCAAAGAATGGGAAGAAAGAAGAGAAGAAAGATGCAAAATGGGAGAAGTTCCCAATTCCAAAATACAAGGTCGGTGACTGGGTGACGACAAAAGATTCATCAGGTAAGGAAAACACTACACCGATCCTAATTTCTGAATGGAATGAGACACCAGATGGTCGCATTGTCTATACTGCTGATGGTGGAGACTACGACTTCTTCGAAGATTCAATCGTTCAAAAGGTGACAGAACCTAAGTTCAAAATCGGTCACTTCGTTAAGTACAAAATTGCCAATGCAGGTGGTGAGGTCGTAGAGGTTACACCTGTAAAAGGTAAGAAATACGAGTATTCGATCAAGTACCCTGACAAAAATGGGAAAGATGTTGTCACTAACGGAGTGATGGAGTCAATTCTTGTTCTCTCTACTAAGGAAGAGGTGGATAAGATCAACCACAAGACGACGGAGAAGGCAAAAGAGGAGAAAAAGGAGGAAGAGAAGGTAAAGAAAGAGCCAAAGCAAAAGAAAGAAACAAAGCAAAAGAAAGACCAAGTACCTTTCAAAGGCGAAACCCTCCCTACACTCCCAGAAGAGGTTAAGTTAATCAAACGATACATCTGGATGCAAGGACGTAAGATGAGCGAGATTAAGAACCACAAGAGCAACAACCCTAACACGTTGCTGAATGCCGTGCAGAAGGCTATAACGGAGAAGCGCATTCGTAAGACTTCAAAATATGCTGATGAGATTATGCAAATTCAGAAATCTCTTGTCAAGATGTGTAACGGAATCATTGACGGACTTTATGGCGCATCGGACAAGTTCGAGAGCCAGAACTACGAGGCACTGAAAGCAATCGTTGATTCTTACAGAGTTGGAGAAGATACGAAGATTTCTAACGCATACATCAAAAACCAGGAGAAGGTCAACAAGAAAAAGGAGGCAGAGAACCTACTGAAACGTATGGATAAGGCTGTCATTCCTGACGACCGCAAAGACGAGTTCGCAGAGATGAAAAAAGCACTGAAAGCCTACATTGATGGCAAGACAGAAAAGATTGAAGCAACGGAGAGACAGTTGCGTGGACTCTACGGAATCCTAAACAATCAGCAACGTGGCAAGCTGCAAGGTGTGGACGATCTCAACGCAGACCATCAGGGCGTTGTATCAACCACAGATTTTGTCAATGCTCGTTTTAACAAAATGGGTTTCACTGGCCGTTGGTTGTCACTCATCGGTGATCCTTGCGAGAACTTCAAGATGATGGTGTACGGAAGCGCAGGTAACGGAAAATCAACATTCTGTCTGCTATTCGCTAAGTACCTGTCTCAGAACCTTGGCAAGAAAGTTCTCTACATCGCATCGGAAGAGAAATTCGGCTACACGTTACAAGAGAAGATCAAACGTCTGAACGTGGCAAACGACAACTTCTATATCGCAGATCGCATTCCGTTGGATCTTGGAGAGTATGACGTGGTATTCTTTGATTCTGTCAATGACCTTGGTATCGAACCTGACGAGTTGAACGAGATAACAGAGGGAATTGCATCTGTGGCTATCTTCCAATGCACTAAGGATGGAGACTACCGTGGTGGCTCGGAGTTCAAGCACGATGCTGACGTAGTAATCAAAGTTGAGAACATGGTGGCAACCATCGACGGAAAGAACCGATTCGGAGGTGCAGTCGGAGCGCAATTCGCAGTGAGATAATAAACAATAAGTCTAACCAGAGTAGGTGCAAAACGCACCTACTCCATATAAAACAACACAATCATGGAAAATATTTCAGAAGAAAGAAAAAACAGCAAGAGGTTTCACACTGGACGATTGATGGCAGTGCTTGGTGCAGGTCTCTTAGCCTACCTTTGGATCAAAGGTAAGTTCAAAGACATCAGTAACAATCTTTTCATCTCTTCTCCGGGAGCGAGCGAGGGATGCCTGGTAATCGACGACACGAACGAAAGCGAGTATATCAAGGATCATGAGAACGAAACCTACGTTGGCAAGATTCTCTATGTGCCTGACGGAGTATCGAACATTCTTGTAAAGACAAGCAAGAGACGCAACATTCACAACATTATGCCGATGGATGGAGACTATGCGGATGGAACAAGACTTCGCATCTTCGGAACTGTCACACTTCGCCCACCTCATGGAGAGGAGGATGAGGAGGAATATCAGTTGTCAAGACATATATACACTGATGTGGCGAACAATAACGGAGGGCAATCCATTTTGAATCTGTCCGACCGCAACGGATGCGAGTTGCTCTGTTATAAAAAACAATGGTGGTTCATCATCTAATCTTTGTTGATATGGTACATACTATTTGTAAGATTTTAAAGCCTCTCGACTCCATCTGGGGTTGGGTGTGCGCTTTTGCGACATTCTTTCTATCCTTTCTTGGGGATGGAGTGAATTTGTTGCTCGCCATGCTCGTTTTGGTTCTGATGGACGCAGTTTTCGGCACTTGGGTAAGTATCGCACAAGGGAAAGGTTTTGAGAGTCGCAGACTTAGGGAAACGGCCGCAAAGTTTCTCGTTTACTTCGGGTTGCAGATAGCCGCAATCATTCTCGACAAGGTGCTTACTCTCGATCTTGTGTGTATGCGAGCCACAACCGCACTGATAGTTGTGTGCGAAATGTGGTCTGTTCTTGCCAACGTCACTATAATATACCCTAAATTCATACTTGGCAAGCTGCTGAAAAAATATCTCTCTTCTGAAATGGCGAACAAACTTGGCATTGACAAGGATGAGGTGGAACGCATCATGGACGAGGATAACAACAAGGATAAGCAATAATAAAAAAAACAGAATGCAATATGAGAAGAATTGAAGTTGTTATCATAGCGCACAACGAAGGAGAGTACGCATTGAAGATGATCGGCTCGATACCTTCGTGGCCTATCCACTATATAGCCGATCGTTGCACGGACGGAACGCAGGACTGTCTGTCCATCTATGACAAGATAGATTTGGTGGACACTACCGATATGGGACTGACTGGCAGACAGACGAGTTTTTGCAGAAACCTCGGTCTGTCTCGCTGTCACCCGGATAGCGACGTGTTGTTTCTTGACGGAGATCGCTACCCTGTCTCTGGCAGTCTGCTTAATGCCATTGAGTCGTGCGAAACGGATATACTCTGCTTGAAGGTGTTCTTTGATACCAGGCGCACGGCCGATTTTCAGGAGAACTACGGAAAGATGGACAATGGTTTCTTTTCGTGCGGCATATTCTTTCGCAGAAATGCGATAAATGCAATTCAGGAGTATCAGGACGGAGAACTGTTCAATACCTCTTTGCAGTCTGAATGGGGCATTGAGGATACATCTCTGGGAGATCTCGCCTATCACCTCTCGCTCACCGCTTCGCTCTCGGACAAGGTGAAGTTGCGAGGAGGTTTTGACAAGACACGTCTGGACTCGCTCGACGCATTAGAAAAGAGACTGAGGTTTCGTGAAAACCTTTCGGTTAAATGGAAAGGATAAAAGCCTGCACACAAAAAGGCGCACTCTCGATTATGAGAAGTACGCCTTTTCTGTATAAAGAATTAGAATAGAGAAGAATCTATTGTTTGAATGCCTGGCCACGATTGTAGCCTACTCGCTTGTAAGAGACGTGAACCCAACTGAAATCATTCTCGTTGATGAGTTGGTCGTATTCTCCCATCTGTTTGATTAGGTTGTATAGTTTCTGATTTTCCGATTTGTTGCCTGCATCTATGTCTGCCGCCTCGCCTTTTGTGTGTTGGCTGGTGTATGATCCACCCACCGCATCGTTCACTGCTTTTGTTCTGTATCCGCTTGTGATTGAGAACGGCTTTCCGTAGGCTTTTCTGAGAGGGTCTAAGACTTTCATGAAGAGTGTCTTTATGTTCAGTAGAATGTTTTTGTCGGTCGTTGTATTGTCAATGCCTAATTTTGTGGCCGTTGAGCTTCTGAACATATCATTAACTGTGAAATACGGACTAAGGTACTTTTCAGCATCCTCTTCCTTTACGTTGCGTTTGAAGGTAAGGAAAACGAATACAAGAGTGCCTACTGCCAGAGTAGCGAATGCGCTACGTTTCAGTATTTTTTTTGTTTTTGTTTGCATACGTATTTTTTTTATATTTGCAAAGAATTGTTATGCCTCATCCGCTTCTCTTTGAGATACTACCTTTATTTTTCAAAGAGCGGTACAGAGATTTTTGAGGTAGTGCAAGGATGCCAATAAGAGCGAAAGCTTAGCGGTCGTTGGCGCATAATAATTCTTTTATAACCATCCATGCGATTAAGGCAACTTATATAGTCCTTTTGGTGGATGGTTTTTTGTTTACCTCTATGTTATAAAAAAATTTACCTCCAACTCTAAATTGAATTGCTATTCTACAATTATCAATCTTTCCATCGATCTTACACTTTGCTTTAAAATTTAAGAATCCGACAACATCAGAAGGATCTGTTGGTTTTCTTGTTCCCCAATTAGAATATTCGGCATTTTCAATCAGTTGAGGTAATACAAAAAGCAATGCAGCCTTTTTCTTATAGACAGCACCACCCTTACTGACTTTTTTTGAATTAGCAACCGTGAATGATACATTTATTCCTATATGTTTGTTCTTAACGGAAGTACCCTTATAAGACCTTGCTATATTCAACATGATATTCCGCAATTTGTTTGAACTAATACAATCCCATTCTTTTGGTATATTAACTTCTGGTATGATTCTTTGTTTGTATTTCATGTTCTTCTTATAGATTTAATTTTTCAATGAATTTTGAAATATTTTTAGTGGTTCTGTTTCCACCGATCATTTCCAAAAAGATTGGAGCAGCAGCAGCTACCTTGGCTACCTTGTTGTAAGTAGTAGGTTTCTTTGCCTTGAACACTCCGGCAATACCTTTTGCAAGGTTGATGTATTCCTCATTTAGAAACGGACTACGATAGCGAACTTCCTCCAATGCCTCTTCGTATTCCTCTTGAAGATGCTGAAAATCTTCCGTAGTTCCTCCCCTGTCCGGGTGCATTTCTTTGACGAGTTCCTTGTATCTTGCGTGGATCTCTTCTTCTGTGTCGATATTCTCAAAATATGTGTTCATTGTGTTGTGTTGTTAAAGTGATTAAGCGAAACATCACCCATCCGAAATAGTGGATGGGTGAATTTAAATCATCAACTTAATTGTGATGGAGTTAGTGTAGATGGATACCACTTGTAGACAATAGATCCACTCTTGCAATAAGTAGTTCCATCCTGGTTGTATACATATTTTTTGGAACTTGCACTTGATCCGTCAAATATTGTATTGTCATACCAAACGCATTTGTTTTGGTATACTTCCCAATATTTCACTCCGTTTCCAAAATGATTATCGTCTCCATTAAATATAATGTCACTGCAACCAACACCTAACGAATTCCGATTAATGATTGAAGGAGTTGCAACAGCATTACTCTCTATATTAGAGCAATTATCTCCGATTGTGTTGTACGATCCTTGAAAATTAATGTCGTGGCAAGCATTTCCAAATCTATTGTTTGAACTTCCTCCATTTCTTAGTGTTATCGAATAACATCCATCACCGAAAGAATTATGCTGTTCTCCACCACCCAAAACGATGGAATAACATCCGTCACCCAAAGAGTTATTCTTTTGTCCACCACTCTGGAATGTTATGTCATGGCATCCTTCTCCAAATTTGTTTTCTGAAGCACCATCTGCAAGTGTGATTGAAGAGCATCCGTTACCGAATCTATTGTCATTTCCTTGACTTCCGATCGTGATTGTGTCACATCCGTCTCCTATTTTGTTTCTTTCTGAATTTGATTTAACAAGTATTGTGTTGCATTCAGAACCTATTTCATTGCTACTGCATCCAATGAGTGTATATTCATTCTCATCCACTTCGTAATTCTCTCCAAGTGTGATACCAGAACAACCATATCCAATTTTGTTCCCGATGGACTCTCTTGTGACATATTGATCGTGTGAAGAATAAATTGTTATTCCAGAACACTTATCACCGATTTTATTTGACTCTGCATAGTCATAAATATGAACTGTGCTGCAATTGTCTCCGACAACATTTGATTTGGCATTTCCATCTATTGTTATTCCAGAACAATCATCTCCGACAACATTTGATTTGGAATTCCCATCTATTGTTATTCCAGAACACCTGTCACCGATTTTATTTGACTCAGAATTATTTCCAATCGTAATGTTGCTTGCACTCAAACCAATCTCGTTTTTGTTACTCCATTGTCCAGATGCGGCAGCTATTGAAACAGATGAGCAATAAGAGCCAATAATATTTCCATTACCACCTCCATTGTCACCTGTTGTACCTATTGATATTGACGAGCAATTATCACCGACAACATTACTGTATCCTTTTATGTATATCGTAGAATAGCACCTCATACCAACAACATTGCCAGAAGCTCCACTTCCTAATTCAATTAGGAAGTTACCTCCTTGCTCATGATAAGAGTCTGATCCTTGTTTAATTTTATTACTGCAACATCCGCCCCACATCTTGCAAGGAGATTCGATAACATTATCCTGACAACCACCATCCAATTCAACATAACTTGAATAGATTTTGTTTCTCTGGCATCCAGAAGAAAGTTTAACGCCTATGCATTGATCATATATCTCATTGAAGTTAGCACCTGTCCCATTAAGTGTAACATTACTCATTCTACCTACACGATTATTGTTTCCACCTGCACTCATTGAATCGCACACAAGTGTTGCATAATCTTCAATAACATTGTATGAAGATGTAGCATACAACGTAAAATGAGCATAGTTACCGATTTGGTTGTCGTGACTTCCGTTAGAAATCAAAGAACCTGATGAAGCATAATTACCGACAATGTTATTATAAGATCCGTTGCTGATTGTTACACCTGAGTTGAAGTTTCCGATTTTATTGTTGTACGAACCAGAAGTAATTGTGTTTCCGTTTGAATTGTTTCCTATCGAACAATTGTACGAACCAGCAGAAATTGTGTTTCCGTTTGAATTGTTTCCTATCGAACAATAAGATCCGTTATAATCGGAAGCATTGCTTTGGATAAGGTTTCCGCTTGAATTGTCACCGATGTTCATGCCAACCTTATTAGCATAACTGCTTGACTCAAACAACACGTTTGCTATTGAATTATATCCTATGTGATTGTTTTGGAAATAACTATTCAGTGATAAATCCTCAAATCCGTCGTTTCCGTAGCCGCAAAACGTGTAGCAAGAAACCTGTTCGTCATTTATCGTTTTTACAAACAAATAGTTTTTAAAGTCATAGTATGCTGAGTTGTTTTTGTCATCACGCATATATGTTATTGTGCCGTATGTTCCAGAATCAAGAGTGTATCTTAGATTCCACTTTTCAAGGTGTTGTCCGTTGAAATAAGTGTCTCCTTCGTGTTGAACGGCCTTTGCAGTTTCACTGAGTGCAGTGTTTGTTAGTGCAAGGACAATTATATCGAATGCATGTCCTGCATCTGCAATGTAGTCTGTGATTCTGTAATAACATCCAGGTTTCAAATTTCCGTTATATCTGAGTCCACGAAGTTCGTTACAAGTACATTCAATCACCTCGCCACCTCCACCGAGCTGATCTAAGATTGGAGACCAATCATCCGCATTGCCATTATTCTGAGTTTTGCAATACAATGTCTCCGTGTCCTCGTCGATGTATGTGTCTCCGATTCCATATATGTTGTTTGTAACAAGATCGTCACCATTTTCTGGCTGACCGTTACCTGCATATTTAGCATACTGGTGCCTAAAATCACCTTCTGCAATTATGTGAAAGTTTGTTATCATGGTTGTGAGTTTTTTTATTTGTAAATAAAGTGCCTGCTTTCAAAGACACTATTTATTTTCGTTCTCCGTCTTGGTTTTCGTTACTCGCATCTTCGACTGTTGCGTTCGGATATTTATTGATTTTGATAACTATCTGCCGCATTCAATACCGCTTGCAGTACATCCGCTTCTTCCATGTCGATTTTATTTTCACTTGAACGTGTTCTGATGAATTTCGCCCAGGCAACAACTTGTTCCTCTGTGAGTCTTACGATTGTTGAAGTTCCAGGCTTTCCTGATATTATGCTTGCTCCATTCTCGACGATACGATAAGCATCCTTTTGAGCCTCTGCAAAACCAACAAGAGCATTCTTAATTGATTTTACGATTAACATTTCTTCGACAGTTCCTCTTATCGGGAGTTTCTCTGATTGTCTGATTCTCTCCCCTATTGTGATTGTCAATTCAAAATTTTCCATATTCTTATGTTTTTAAAGTTATTAAATCAAATGTTAGCAGCAGATAGCCTTGTGAATATGTTTTCCAATGCATCCTGCACGTTTGTAACACCTACTTGTGTTGTTGAATCGTCATATATTGTGTTTTCTGAAAGTCTTTGTAAATCAACAGGCTGTTCTCCCTTTGTGTCAATATCCAAACCCCTCCATGTCGTCATAGCCTCCGCTCTTCTTAGATATGGATCTGTCGATTGAACAATGACGGACTGATATTTGTTTATATGGCAATAAACATCCTGATCTCGGTATATGTCATTGATTACACAACAATCAAAATTAGATGTAAGAACCTTCTTGCAGATAAGATACTTACTTCCGCTTACAACTAATACTATTGCATTCTGATCGAACGCTCCTTGCGTTCCTCCCAAGTCTTTGTTGTAAAAATCCATTCGCATAAAAAGGTGAGAACTTGCACGGCTGACAAATATGAATTTGGAATAATAACCAGCTGAATCCTCTCTACTGATAACCTCAAAAGAAAGTTGCGATTTACCATTGTTGTATGCATCTATTTCAAACAAAGGAACATAACTTCCAACCGGCGCACTTATCATGATGTTGGGATAGCCTCCAAGGTTCACTCCCATATATCTTGCCTCGATTCCGCTGGTCTGTAAGCCTCCTGCAATAGGTATGTCTTGTTTGGAATTGAGTGCATCAATAATATCTTGTGATACCTTTAAGTCATACTCTCCTTCATTCACTTCGGTAACATCCACACTCTGATCGGATGAGTATATATCAACCGAGGATGGTGTGTCCCCTCCCTCTTGAAACCTCCTAATATCTATGTTCGTCTCTGCTCCCATGGTTTCCTATTTTGTTTGTGATGATGAATTTGGATTGATTGGGATGATGTCGGTGAATACTGCTCCCATCTTGTATGTGAGAGAATATCTGTCCGACCATGCCGAGTTGAAGTTTCGCCTTCCGTTCACGAAACCAGTTCGCTCTATACCATTGCTATCTCTATGATACACTTGAATGAGCCACTTCGGATCATCCTCGCCTGTGCAGGTTGGTAACGGAAAACCGAAATAGATCAAATCCTTTGATACTCTGTCGATGATGTTTGGTCTGAGTTGATACTCAGCAATCTTGTTAATGTCTTGTTCTCCCATATTCTATTTTTTTAAAGTGTGTTTTTATGCGAAATATAGTTTGCTTTCGGATGCTCGCCTATTGGCAAGTCCTTGTATGTATTTTCCTCCTGAATAGACCCATTTTTTAAACTCAGTTTCGATGGTTGGGTCGTTAGGGTCTGCTTTTACTTTCCTTAGTAATGTTGAATTTTTCAATGCGGTCAGTCCGCAGTTGTAGGCGAACGAAACGAGTGCATCGAATTGGTTTTGATTCACTCTGGTAGATCCCAACAGACTGTTCACACCTTTCACGAACTTCTGAATGTCGTTTCGAAACAATGCGTCAGCCTCCGCTTGTGTGATGGTCTCGCCATAGTAAACGTCGCCAGTGTGTCCGTATCCAATCGTCCACACTCCCTTTACGTCCTGATAGGCCGTTAGTCTGCAACCCTCATACTTTTTGATTGCGTTTAGTCCGTTGTCTGATATGTTCATATTCTGTCCTCCATTCTTCTTCCGAAGCCAGTAGATAGCAAACCCGACTAAACCAATCGAGGCTGCCGAAATTGCTATCATTATTGGCTTCTTGTTCATGATTTATCCTTTCGTTTTGCTAAGATCAATGCGAGTACTGCAATAGCACCCATTCCGACTATCGGAAGTATGTCGAGTGCGCTCATATCGTCCGCATCATCGAGCATTCTTTGCATTTCAGCAACATAATCTGAATAGTCCTGGTATTGAGGTGAGTATTGCTCAACCAAATCCGTGTTTGGCGCATTTGCAAGTTGTTCTGCCACTCTCGCTGTTGCCTCAGCCTCTCTCATCTTAATGATAGAAGTGATAAGTGTGACAATGACAGTGACTGCCGTTATAATCACGATTGCGAGGGTTCCTGGATCGAATCCCAATCCTTTTGTTTGCTTTCCTTGTGCTTCACTCTCCTCTTTGAATGCCCTCAGGGTCTCGTCTGCCGTTTCCTTGCCGGAATCCGCTTTGATACCTGCCTGGATGTTCGCCATGACAGATATTTTCGTCATGTTCGTGCCGCAATTTCCGAGCCAGTTCCATGTCTGACCTTGATAAAGCAGTTTGTTCATCATCTCGTTTCTGTCGGTGCATCCGTCCAACACCTTATTCTTGTCACAAGCAATGTAAAGCAGAGCCATTCCGCTTTCCTTCGCTTTCTTAGAATAGTAGTCGTCTGTGTAGGTTGCTCCGAGTCCGCTTAGTTTAGGTGCTGTTTTGGTTCGTGTTCCGTCTGCATTCTGGTAGTAGTTGTAGTCCAAGACAACCTCTTTATACCAATCCAGAAACTCCTCGTTAAGGGTCTCTTCCGCATAGTCTGCCGCTGCAAGTTGTGAGACAAGGTTGTCTACAAAGATGTTCTCCTCATCCAAAGATGCGAAGATGATGTTGAATGAGCCGTTATCATCCATATTGGCGATCACCTGGCCGTAGAATTTCAGTAGGTTATCGTCAGCTCCCGCTAATTCGATTGCTTTCAGACAAAGAAAATACTTGTCCATAAGTGAGTACTGCATTTGTCTTTCTGATGCGTTCTTCGCCAATTCTGCCGACTCCTGACAGAGGTCTATAAGAGCATAAAGGTTCGTTTCGTTGCATTTCAACGATTGCGAGCCTTTGCCATCCGTCCAGTAGTTGGCCGTGTCCACTTGTGTGTTTCCCAATAAACCTCTTTTCATATTTCATAATTTTAATACCAATATTTTTTCATATCTATCTGTCTTTGCTGTAAAGTACTCCGACTGCTAATAAAGTTAGAAGAGCGCACGAAGAGTAGACTATCAGTCTCTTCCGTTGCTGTCTCTTCTGCATCAGTTCCAAATCTCTCTGCAATTCGTCCAGAATGCTTTCGATGTATTCATAGTAGGCTATCTCCTCATCATACTTTCGCATCAGCGCATCCGTCACGGCCTGCACTCTTTTTGCTCGTATCTCGTCGAGCGAAGCCTGCATCTGCTTTTTGAAAGCCTTTACCGACAAGATGTTTTCGGTGATCGTGGCTGCCGCATCTATTGCCGCACTCGCTACGTCCGCTTTCGTTGCGTTTCCGTTGTTGTATAGTGAAGAGTAGTCTGCCATCTTACTTACGTTTGCTCATGAACATTGCAAGTGTTATCACACCAGCCACTGCTACGCCACCGATCACAAGATACTTGGTCGTTTTCTCCTTTCTTGCTATCTCTGCAAGGTCTGTCACACGTTTAATCTCTTCGATGTTCACGTCCTCTTGTTTTAGCAAGAGGTTGAGACGTTGTATCTCCAAAGCATTCTGACTTGATTGAAGTGCGAGTTGGTAGTTCTGTCTGGCATTCTCGCTCGCATTCTTCATCTCACGAAGTTGAAGAAGAGTCGTTGTGAGATCTGCCGCACCTTTCTCTACGGAAGAGGCAATCTGATTGATGTCTGCCGTTCTATCGTTCGTTCCTTTCTCCTCTTTGTCAAGGTTATTCAGATAAGAACTCCAATCAAAAGAACTATCAGATGTTTGAATCTCTCCCATTCCCCACAACTGGCGCATCGGATATGATGTGCCGTAGAGAATTTCGTGTATTTCGGTTTTCATTTGTGGTATCATATCATCCTAAATTTTGTTTGTTGAAATCGTAGTATTCAATCTTCATACCATCCAAAAGAACGTCTGCCAAAGATTGAATGCCATTCTTTACATCTATTGAATACTCCATCTTTCGTGGCAACTCTCCCTCCCACTCTCCGAAGTAGGTATTTTGCCAGTCGTATTGGTTTGAACCTGTCGTAGGTCTCGAACCGTGCATATATTTGAGGTCGAATGACGGACAATCGGATTTTGGATCTCTTCCGTCCGGATCACCCTCCTGCACGAAGTTATCATCTGCCGAGCAAACGAAAACCTTTGCGCTCAAACCACCTTTTGCAAGTGAATCTGGTGCTTCGAAAGTGTTCAAGATTGCAGCTCTGCATCCCATCGAACCATCCCACAATCTGCGGATAAGCTTCTCTTTGAACTCGCTTGCCGGACTGCTTTTCAGTTGCCATGCGAAGTTTGGATCTCCAAGACTCTCTTCTAAGAAGTTGTATGCGTTGTATCTTGCTGCTCCTCCCTCGTTGAAGTCTGCTCCGACTGGATCAAACAAATTGCGGATAGGTGGGTTGTTCTGTGCGAAGTCGATTAGGTCTTGCACACTCTTCAATGCGTAGAGTCTTACGTTTGTAGACTTTGGCTGGCATCCTAACGGAAGCATGACGCATACATAGACGGAAGATCGTGCAGGGATGGTGATGTCGCACTGATATTCGTACACCTTTGGAATGTATGTTAGCGAAACTGCGTTAGCCATTCCGCTGTTCAATGTCGATTTGGTATCGTTGTACCATTTGCGGTTCATGCAGCTCATCTGGTAGGCTGATGCCTCATTCCAGCATCCTCCGACGTTCCACACCTGGCAATCCTTACCATTCACCTGAATATCCTTGAAACAAATCTTATTCAATGGTGCATTCGCATTGATCGGGTTGAATACCTCCAACATCGTAACATAGTAGCGAAGCGAGCCTCCGAAGAAGTCACGAGCCATTGTGAACTTGTTGGCTACGTTCAACTCTACGAATCCCTCTCTCGCATCCGTCCACCATCCAGAATAAGGAGTCTTAGCATCCGTTTCAATCAGAATAGGTGCAACGAATCTCGCACGAAACGCATGGCACATTCGGTCTGCGTATGAGTTAGCCTTTTCCAGCATTTCTTCGTTGAAGTAGACTGGATCACTTGCGTAGTCGTAGAAAGGATCGTATTCCTCTTCCTTGTCTCCAAAGTACATTGCTCTGTATCGTGGATCTTTTGCCGCCTCCTCCGCTTGTTGCTCCGCAATCTTCTCCGCAAACATCTCAGAAGCCTTCTCCTCAACTTGTTGGTCGAAGGTTTTCTTGCTTTCGTTCTTGCCTTTGTTCTTTGCAAGAATGTAGATGCCTGCTGCGGCTGAGACTGCTGACATTACTTCCTGTATCATGACGTTTCGTTTTTAGATGGTTTAGAATGTTCTGCGATTGTACACCGCATTCATCTCTTCTTTGATGATCTGGTCTGTATTGTACATACCTGCGACACCTTCCGTTGTAGTTGTAGTGTCGTTTGTATCAGTATCATCTTTCTTTTTGAACAAATGAGGCATATCCTCCTTGTTCTTGCGGCACAAATAAACTCCACCGATGAGCATTGCGCCTGCTGCGATAAGTTTTCCTGTT
Organism: uncultured Bacteroidales bacterium; assembly: GCA_902784425.1. Taxonomy (GTDB): domain Bacteria; phylum Bacteroidota; class Bacteroidia; order Bacteroidales; family Paludibacteraceae; genus UBA1181. The sequence continues at coordinate 24,147 of CACZUS010000012.1, read as the reverse complement.
TTAGTCATAATTGTATTTTTTAAGTTGTTAATATTAATCGAAATTTAACCCGGCTTGATTGAACATTGCTCTTACAAGCTTGTATTCCGTAGATGAGTTGCTCATTTCCTCCTTTATCCATCCGATAAGGTCGAGACTCTTTCCACTTCCCCACCATGGTGTTCCGAATGTTCCGTATTCATGCGTTCCGAATGCGTTATAAACGGCTACTAAATCCAATGAAGAAAGTTTGTTGTTTACAACAAGAATGTTGTAAATCTCCGTTTCATCCGTTCCCATTCCGTCCATTGCGTTAAATAGGGCTTCGGCTATTGATTTGGCCTTATCATCTGTGATGCTGCGAGTCACTGCGTTGATCTCCGCATTCTCAGTTCTCTGTTCGAGACGTTTTTCTGCGTCACGTTCAGCCTTATGCTTGTTGATTGCACGAATAATCACCCATGTACCAACACCGAGAATTACACTTCCTGCTGCTACAAGGGCGACAATCTTACGTTTGTCCTTAACCTGAGTTAATTTTTTCAATTTCTGATTCATACTAACAGAATTTTTTTGCCAACGAGATCCATTGCGGATTCTTTGCGAGTTTTTGAAGCATCTTCGCCAATGTGTTGCCATCCACTTTGTTTAGTGCCGATTGAAAACCGTTAGCAATCTCCGTTGCTTGTGCTTCGTCCTTCGCCTCGATAGTCATGTTAATTTTAAACTTTGCCATCTTCTCATGTGTTTATTTGTTAATCAATCTGTTCTACTGTTGCTTTTTGCGGTTGCTCCTGCTGAACTTGCTGAGGTTGTTGCTCCTCTTCCAAGTATCCATACTCGTCCTCCTCTGGTTGTTGCACCTCTTCTGTAATTCCGAGCAGTGCGCCATATTTTGTATGTGACAGAACTCCGCTAAGAATGTGTCCTAAACTCTCTCCTGCCACTGCCGCTATTCTTGCATTCTTGCTTTTCAGCTTGCTGTACTCCTTCAAGTCTGGTCTGACTCTCTCGATGTACTTCTTTTGTTTCTCGTTCTCCGCTTTCATCTTGTCCATCTCCTCTTTAAGCACCTTCATCTGTGCTTTCAATTCGGTGATTTCTGATTTTTGCGTTTCGATTGTTCCTAAGTGTTCTCTTTCCGTTGCCTCCGCTTTCAACTGATTTTCTCGCATCTGCATCACAAATGCGAGTTTCTTGTTTTCGAGCGAGTCAATGTTTCCGAGTCCTTTCACTCCGAATGCCTCACCCATCACGTTTAGGGTTTCAAACACTTCCGAAAGGCTGTCTTTGCGATTCTCTTCTGTTTTGACAGATTCTTGCTTAGGTTGCGGATTGTTCCCTTGTCTTACGAATGCAGGTTGTGAGATAATCATCTGCTCATACTCCTCATCCTCATTCTCGACCGGGATAGGGTTGTTGATTTGAACTTTCTTTTTCGAGTTTGCCGCACCAACGTAGCCTACTACCAGATAGGTATTCGGATTGTCGTTCATAGAGGATTTCAGTTTCACCTCCATTGCGTCCAATACCTTTGCCACTGCGTTGTCGTCTCCCTTGTAGTCCTTTGTCGATCCCATGATGGTATCGAGCATATTCCCAAACTTGTCCCTCAGTTCGAGGTGGTACGAAAACGAACATTGATCCTCGCCAAGTCTGCGGACTTGTCGGATGGTTCTCTCAATTGCTTCTTCTCTTGTTTCCATGTCTCTACATATTTTTTAATTGTGTTTTTTCGGTGTTATTCTCACTATCTGGATCTGCATCGGAATGTTCGTTGTGTCGCCAGTGGACTGACTCCAACGGTTCACGGTCATATAGTTGCGCATAACCTTGAACAGACCTGCTCCGTAGGCTGAAAGATTGCGGACAGTGCCTGTAAGCTCCGTTGTCGGGCAGCAAAGACTGATGCGTGGATTGTCACCGAACACTGCATCCTCGTCGTAAACCAACTTTGTTATGATGATTGAGTCGTTTCCTAACGGAACGACACAATGGTTTTGAAAGATGGTTAGCTCCTCCGTATTCACAACCGAGTCGTAGCCTCGTTGCGCCAATCTTCTTTTTTCCTGTTCAATTAACGTCTGCAACATAACTCTTTCCTCCTTTTAGTTGTCTTAATGTAAACACTTAACGTGTACTCAACTTGTTTTCCAATCAAATGCGCCTCCTGAAACTCTTCGATAACAACCGTTATTTTGTTGCCTAACTGCACGAAATCAACTGGTTGCATCATCTTGTTAGCAGTTGCCTTAATCGGCAGCTTGCTTGCAAGAGGCAGAATAGGATGCACCACCTTTTCGCCATCTGTCGAGATGGAGACCTTAGCTATGTTTCGGTTCTGAAAGAATGGAATCCAAGGCAGTTGAATTGCTCTTGTCCTTTCAGTCTGTTCTTGCTCAGTTATCAATCCATCCTTGATGAATGCGAATGCTCCTGTGCAGAACTCGTTTGCATAGCTGTTCGCCAAATCGAAAGAGTAACCTCTTCCGTAGGTGTGGCGTGGTACTTTTATTTTGAACAGTCTAATCATGCGACAAATTCTTCTACTTGATTTTGAAGTAACAAGTACAAATCCAACATTTCACCATCGAAATCGGAAGTGGACTCGTTCTCGAATGTTATTTCAACTCTCTTACCCTCGCACTTGATGGCCTCCTTAGAGAAGTCCCAGAGTGCTTCGTTTCTCGAAATTCCCTCCGTCCAACGGAAAATGGTTGCATCAGTTCCTACTGGAAGAATCTCGTTTCCGTCAATCTTAATTGAGACCAAAAGGTTTGCTATCGAATTGACACAATATAAGAACAGACCTGTTGCGAATGTGTATCCGTTGCGGATTTGAAACGAATAGGTTTTTGTTCCGTTTATTTTCGTTCCATCGGATAAGATTTGTGCGGCTGGAATCTCATCGAACGTGAATTTTTGATATTGCTTTGAGTTCATATCTATTTAGATTAAAATGGTTTGTCGTAAGAAAGCATGATTACCATGAAAAAGTCCTGAGGCCATGGCATTACGTCTCTCTCGTTGAATTTGAAACGAGGTTGCTTGCTCAACTTATTGTCGAGGGTGTATTGGCACTCTTTCCATGATACGTTCAATGCTGGAGATAGCATTGAGATAGGCATATTATTCGGGAACACCTCTTCGTAGGTACTGATTGTGAAATTCGTATCTGACCACCAGTTGGCAGAGTGTGAGTAATATGTTCCGTCATATCCGGGAACATTGTTATTGATTACCTTCGCTCCGTTGTACGAACCAGAGTAGATGAAAATCCTCTCACTCTCCTGTTCCGTGAATAGTTGAATCTCTGATGTAAACCTATCTTCAAAGATTTGAAAACATTCGAAAAACTCAACCTTTTCAGTCTCAACCTCCACATCATCGTATTCAAACACAACCTCAAAATCGAGCATTCCACAAGCAGAAATCTTTACCTCGCTCATGTTCACATTTTTCAGACACATGATCGAAACATTTCTTGAATCAAAAGGTGATACAAACATTCTCTCTGCAAATGTTGCCTGAGTTGTGAAAGGAAGTACGAACAAATCCCTGCAAATGTCTTGTCCGTCAATCGAAATTGTGACTGTTGTAAGCTTGAAGTCTGGAAGGTTACAACATCCACCATTCCGATCCACAAAGTGGAAGGATCTGATTGACTTTGCATCTACGGGAGTGTCGAAGATGATTTCGTGCGATGATACTGGAATAGAGAAATACATGATACCTTGGGTTTAAGATAAAAAAAAGGCAAAGACTACTACCAAATCATAGCAGCCTTTGCCTCGATGTAGAACACACTACATGAGAAGTCTTGTGCTATGAATCATTCCGCATACTGATTATGCAGGAATGATTTTGCAGCCAAACAACTCAAAACGAACAACCTCTCTTGTTGTTGTTGCGTTGCTGTTCAAACGCAAAGTCGGAACAATGTCTGACAATGGAGCGATCATGAACGGACAATCCAATTCATAATAGCCTTTCAAACCTTCTGTCGCTGCGTCGCTCTTGCCGAAAACAGCACAAGAGATACGAGGAAGTGCGGTTTTGCCAGAAACCAAAATGTCCAACTCACCGTTCAACACGTTTGCGCTTGGAGTTGTGAAAGCTGCCGTTGCAATGGTTGTGTCTGTGATTGCATCCTCTCCTGCGATCACTGCGGAAGTCAAGCGGACACCCTTAACAAGGAAGTATTGCAAAGCTTCCATTTTACGGTTGTTCACGTTTGTGATACCTTCAAGCTGGTTATCGGAAGCCTCCATCAATTCCTTGATGGTTGCGCCAGCCAAATTCTTGGAAGAGTAGGCAACGAAGTCTACTACTTTCAAAGATTGGTTATTCAATCCTTTTTGAATGTCTTCTGGAAGATATTTGAACTTCTCCCAAAATGCCATCTGAGATGTCTCGATCTTAGATTGTGCAAGTGCATCTGTCTTCATAAATTTTCTTTTTTATTGTTTAACCTAATTATGTTTATTCTCTCTATTTCCTTAGAAACAGCCAGTCTGTCCACTCATACCCGGCATAGCCTTGAAGCCAGAGTTGTAAGTGCGGCCTACGCCTGGGATCATCTTCATTTCGACTTCTCCCACTCCACGCATTCTTTGAGGAATGCGGCGAGGCATACGACGAACTGAACCTACACCACCCAATGATACGACTGTCTTACCTGCCGCACGATTGAGGATCTTAGCTGAACCTACTGCTGTTACGCCAAATCCGAATGATTTAGCCAACTTGTTGTCGCTTGCTGCGCTAACCAACGCACCACCTACTGCGACGATACCAGGAACGAGGTAGTCTTTTGCCTCTCCTGCCAAACCTTCCACGGCTTGATTCTCTGATATTTGCTTATCAACGAAAGAACCTGCCACGATACCTGCGAAAGTACCTGCAATCTGCGTTGCTGTCTCTTTCCAATTAATGTTTCTGAATTTCATAAGTTTCAATCTTTTAGTTATTAATAACTAATTGCTTTGCGTCTCTTTGAGCCTTTTTTGTGACTTTTCTTCTTGCCACAACCTGACAAGCTCTTGCCTGCCTTTTTGCTCTTGTTTTTCTTTGTCAATGCGTATGCACCGAGTGCGATACCACCAACTAAGAGACCGATTCCGACGTATGTGGCAGTCTTGCCTGTCATACCGAACGTCTTGTTGTCGTCTGTTGTTGCTCCTACCATTTTTGTAATATTTTTAAGTTGTTAATAAAATTTTACATAAACGCATTCATCAAGGCTCCTGCGGCCATTGCCACTCCTCCGATGATAAGCCATGTCTTACCTTTGTTGGAGGTGCTTTCCGATGATGAGTCAGTAGTAGGTGGTAAAACGTTTGTCTGTCGGTCTACCGTTGTGGTTGTCGTTGTGTTGCCCTTCTCGTCACAAGCAGTCAGATAGAGGGTTGAAACCCATCCGCTGATGCCGTTGTATGAGACGTAGCGCATTCCGTTCTGGTCGGGAGTGACCGAATAACCTTGTACAACTCCTCCGTGAGGAACGGAAGAGATAATGGAAGATTCGTCCGTGTCTGGCGTTGAGTGCATTCTCAATGCACCTGCCGATCCGCTTTCCGATGTGGTAACTTTGTAATACATACTACTACTCTTTAAATAATTTTTTCAGCATTTGTGCGCCTACTGCGCCTACTGCCATCCAAAAAATGATTCTTCCCAAACGTGAAGTGTGACAGTGACAATGGTGATCGTAGATCAACGCATCGGAAGTGTTGTCGAATGCGGCACTTCCGTTCTCATCCACCATCATTCCGTCTCCGTAGTCACCTCTTGTAAGCGGACTAACCACCTCTCGCTCCTGATATGAGCGAACAGGCTTGTCGTAGCTCTCGCCTACTCCGTTTAGGAATTGCAAATTGAAATCTGCCATCTTTTTTCAGTTTAAAAATCCTTTACTCTCGTTGGTTTCTTCTCGTAGAAACATCTGTCCACAACAGGGTCGCACACATAGCCCTCGATGATGCAGTAGACGTGCTGAAAGTAGCCTTTGTTGTCGTATTCGGCTATGCGCACAACATAGTCGAGTCCGAGGTTCTCGCACATACTCGCTATCAGTGTAGTGTAGCAGTCGCAATCACCTTTTTGATCGTACAGGGTTCGTAGAGGTCTGCGAACCTGCTCCTTGTCAGATGCGTCTTGAACATATTGAATATGATCAGCGACGAAGTTCCAGATGTTTTCAGTAGTATGTTTTACAGTTTCTCCTTTCAAACTTTTTGCAAGTGCGCTTGTGTCGCTCTTGTATTGACGTGCAATCTTCCGAATGAACTTAGCCGTGTCCTCAGGCTCTACGTCCGTCAGTATGATGCGATCGTCGTATTTTAGATTTGACTTGTCCGGAATCAGGTAGTTGTAGTCTGATAGCGGACGAATTTTGCGGTCTGCCGCACAAACCAAGCCGAGTCCGTGAAGAGAACTATCGTCGCTCACTTCTGCGGACTCGCCAAATGGTATATTCAATGAAACAGTTATTGCCTCGTTTACACTTAGACTTAGTTGGATTGTGCAATTTTCAACAATGTTCAATGCTTTCTGCTTGATTGTTGTTGTGTCTCCTCCGCTTACAAGGGTCATGATTGATGTTCCGAGCAGCTTGTAGACTGTTATAGCATTGATCCAAACGTCTATGTTTGTCAGTCTTGATGTCTGATATGGTTTCAGCTCTACGACGTAGTTTCCTGAGGATGAGTATGCGAACACCTCTCCGCTTCCGTTTGCTAAGTTAAGGCTGTTGATTCTTATCTTGCAGCTCGCATCACTGCGATTCATGAGGTCTATCGCAAGAGGGAGTTTGATACCCTTTTGCAGATCTATCTTCATATCGTTGATGCCACCATACAGCATTGGAAAGACTTGCAGATTATTAATCATCCGCTTAGTCTGTCCAATCTTGCCCCAGATGAGTAAACCTAAACCTCCGAGGCCGAGCGCACCTAACAATATTTTGATACCCTTTTTCATTAATCTACAATAGTAGAAATTGCTTTAAAAAATTGTGTTGCCTATATAATCCGACTTACAATCAAATTATTATGGTTGATGCAAATTAATATAAAAAAAATCAGAAAAAAAACAACCTAAAAAATATATGAAATCACTTTTTAGCCTTTTTATATCGTGCTGATTTTCATTGATTTTTGAATTTTATTTTAATTTCATTTAGTTTTATCTCAATTTGCTTTTTTTATTGCAAACTAAAAACAAAAAGAGTGCTATTCTCCCGAACCGCACCCTTTGCAAAACACAGAATTTAAAAAATGATAAAAAATTTCTGCAAAATATCTGATTATTCTTCGTTACCATCCACCACCTCGAACACAAACAGTTGTGTCTCGCATCCGCACGTCAGAGTTGGAGAAATCCCCCCCCCCATTCTGAACTCTGCCACGTCTTAGCTCGCTACCTGGATAGCTGCCATCAAACACTCCGTGATTCTCGCATTCAATGTATCCTTTTGTGGTCGCTTGCTTGACGTGTAGGGTTTTAGTCTCTTCATCGAATTGTATTAGGTCGAATACGTTCATAACCTTACCCATTTAATTTTCGTTTCATCTCTCACTCCTTTCACCCAAACATACCAGGCATAAGCCACTGCCGACACACCGAAATCATCATTTACACCTGCATTGCGTAAGCAGCTCACACGGTTGATGTATTGAAGAATCATCGTAGGTGGGTTCTTTGAGTATATTCGTTCGTATCTCTCAATGCCTTCTAAATATTGCGTTTTGAGAAATAATGCCAATACCCCCCCCCATCTTGCAAAATATCAAGTGCGTGACAAATGAAGTCAGTCGTTCGGTTGTATGGTGGGTTTGTGACTATGTTTGCATACCCATCTGGCATTTTCTTTGTTTGAAAGAAATCTACACCTGACATTCCGAATCCATGGTCGAACTTATCAGCACTCAGCACATTGTAACCTGCCTTTGCAAGAGGTATTGATAAGCAACCTTTTCCACAGCAAGGCTCGTAGATGCCTCCGTGAAACTTCACATTAGCCAATAGTTGTTCCGCTGCTCTCGGATCTGTCGAGTAGAAATCGTGCTTTTCTCGCTCGCATTTTGCGTGTGCGCCTATTGTAATGAATGTTTTATCGTGTTTCATTTGTCTAATTTTTCGATTGTGTAGTCGTAGCCTCTTACATTAAAGGAGCTTTTCTCTTCTATTGTCAGATACAATCCTTCATCTGATATTCTAAGAATAGGAGGAAATACGAAATCATTAGAAATATTAATTAAATTATACTCTGTTTCGTCTATAATATTTCCATCTGGGGCAAATTGATGATACTTTATTCCTCTTATCTCATATACAGCCGACCTTCCGTTATTATACTTGTCTGTTAGTATAAACTTGTCTCCAATCTTGTAGTGTGTGTGTATTTCTATTTTGTGCATATTGTTAAGCTTCATATTGACCTCCTTTCGTATCTGGGTATTGCTCGATTATCGTTTCTGGTTTTATGTTTGTCCTATCGTCTGAAAGCATATCTATGGAACGTATTATAATCTCTCCTGCCTTACCTTCCAATTCTTTGTTCGTAGATCTGACAAGTGTTGCCATAACACCGCTTATCAGATTATAGTCGTTACCATACAGACCCTCGCCAATATTATAACGGACACCATCATATTTTTCGGAGGAAATCATAAGTATTGATCTGTTGTCCTCATCTTCTTCTACCCATTCTGAGAGTAACTTTATTGCTTGTTGTAATTTATTCATGACTATAATTTTTTTATTAAAATTCTTCATAAACTCTACTCCAAGTTTTAGGAAAACACACTGTTGGAGCATTAAATATATTCTTCGTTTTTCCTGCTAATATCATTTTTTCTGTCTGTCGATATTGTGTTGCGTTTACAGCCATAACACAATCAACATAATGGTCGGAATCTATATGAAAATTAGAATCTGAGGTTTCTATTACTCTGTATGCACCTGATGATTTATATCTTATCGTCATTATCATAAGCCAATAAATTTAGCGTCAATTTTACAAACACGCATTGCTTGCTGCAATTCGTGATAATATCGAATCTTACTACCATGATATTGGTAGTCGTAGCCATTCTTCTTTGTTACGTTTTTATTAAAAATACTGACAGAGAAACTCGTAGATGTAAGATCCTGGTATAAAAGAATAGAAAAGTGGGATAGCATTCCTGTTTTTTTTGTCAGTGCATAAGAGTCTCCATCAGATTCTCTGAATCCTATTATTTTCAAAGTCTCTTTGGTTATCTTTCGTGGGAAAAAACATCCTTCTTTCGCAAAATCAATCTCTTCTCCGCTTTCAATCTTTTCCTCATCGCATCCGAGTTCTGGGTTGTCTTGTGGCTTGAACTTTACAAAGTCACCGATCATTAATTCTTGTGGGGTAAGTGCTTTCATATTATTCCTAATTTAATGTTACTGAAATATTAGTTGCAGCTCTTCCATCGTTTAGATACGCATGATCCAAATTAAGACTGCATTTGATCCCGAATGTTTGTGCGACGTATAGCGCATCTGTTAATGAATGGTAACATTCATAGAAGTTTCTGTCCTTCACTCGCACGGTATAAACTCTATCAGGATAAAACCGACGGTTTCCAATCTTCCAATTATCTACTAAATCATTTCTTCCTATTAGTCTAAATACATCGTGAAGCTGTTCGACTGTTTTTTGTTCAACCCAAATACTGCCTATCCATATACACAATTTATGCTTTCCTTCTGATTTAATGTGATCCCATCCTATCTCAATGTCATCCTTTGTGTATGCTAATATGTTTGGACTAAATTCAAACCCATTCTCTATAAGATTTTCTTCTGTTAGTTGTGTCATATTTCTTCCTCCCATTTAGTTTCTTTAATTATATTAATCAGTTTCTCAAAAACCGGATTTCTCCATGCACTGAGTGCGTAGGCTCTTGCCTCTTTGTGGTAGTGGTGTGCATTGAGTCGTAGATGTTCTTCTGCTGATTTTTTCGTAAGAAAGCCTGTTGCATCATGACTGATGAAATCTTCGAGAGTTGCTTCATATAGAAATACACTTCCTCTTCTATAATCAACACAATACTCTTCTAATATATTCTCCAATTCGTCAGTTGTCGTACATGATCCTATTTCATCTAATAGTAGAGAATTGTCCTCTTCTTTTAGCTCCCAATCATCGACAACATTCATTGCAAAACCACAAAGGGAATAATCAACCTCATCACATACGACTCGATATTCATCACCGCATCCTTCTGCTACTCTAACCCAATGCTTATCCATGATGCACCATATCGGATTTCTCGTATCACAGTTGTCTTGCGTATTCAATTCATGTGCAAGTTCTGCTAAAAATTTCTTATCTTCCTGTTTCATTGTTTTTTTTCTTTATTAATTCAACTTCGATTGGTTCGTCCTCCCATTTGAGGTCGGGGAACAAATCACTGTATATCTCTATATAGTCATCATCTCGCAATAATGAATCACGAGTATCAACCTTCCATATTATTGTTGACCTTATTGGTTTCTCATAAGGAAAAAGATTTAGATTTCCATATTTATCTCTTGCTACCCACATTATTCCTCCTTTTTTAATTCTTCCAATAAATCTTTCAGCATTTCTCTTCGATACTTAGCTTCGCATGAATCTCCATAATGCCATTCTTTAATTTTCGACTCTATCAGTTCCTTGAATTGATTGATAAGTTCCTCTCTCTCAATCATACAAGCTGTCTCAGCATGGATTGGAGACAACCAGTATTTGTATGATATAATATTCTTTTTGTCTTTATCTATTACTGATACGCATTCATTACTGCATTGCAATGTAAAATCTTTTATATATTTCATTGCCTTTTCTGAGATCTTAATATCCGAATAAGAATTATTCATAACTATTTCTCCTTTAAAAATTTCTTTACATTCCTTAAAGTAAAATCTACATCTGAACTTAGACTATCAACCGACTCTGATATTATATTGAGTTGTTTTTGTAAATCTTCCATGGTGACGCATAAATTCTCAACCGTTTTCATTTTTTTATAGTCTGACTCTCCGAGACAGAATTTGAAAGCTTCGTAAACAGAGTCGCTTACCTCTTCAACTACAACCGTTCTATATTCGCTATTGTATTTTTCTATCGCCTCTTTTATTTCTTCTTCTGTTTTACTTTCTGGTATGATCTGCAAGTGTGTCACAATACCATTTTCTCTGTGTCTGTAAATTGCTATCTGTTTCATTGTTACTAAAAATTTAAATTGTCATAACTTTTATTATTTTATTCTTTTTATATACATATCAATTGGACAGACATTTGAATTGCAATCATTAACGCAATAAGGAAAAGTGAAACTTGTATTATTCTCCATGTCCTATTCCTCTCTCTGATTAAATCATCCACGCACCAGATGAATGGTGGTGTGAAGGTTATCCAAAAAGCAACAACCAAAAATTGATTAATGTCTATGTACATGATTATAGTATTATGTTATTATATCTTTTCTGTGTTTCTAAATACTCTCTCATTGATTCGCCACCAGACGAATATGCTACCGTAAGGTGTGTTTTATTGTTCATTAGGCTGTAATCTCCATAGAAACATTCTGGTTTAAAATCTGTTAGATACATTTCTAATGGTACAGTAGCCGATACATCAATAAAAGCCTTATACTTATTCGACTGTTTGTTTCTTATCGTTACAATCATACTAACAACCTCCTTCCCATCTTAGTTATGTAATATACCTTACCTGGTTCTGCACCAAGTCGCATATCTCCGAAACCTACCGTGAAGTTCTCTATCTGAAAGAATAATTTTCTACTGAAATCATCCTTTTTCGGATAGGCAAGATCCAACTCTGCCACTATGCCATCTTGCAGTCGTAGTTGGTATCCGTGTTTCGCTATGTGCAATATCCACTTTTCTATCGGTTCTCTGTACTCCTCCGTTTTTTCTCCGTTCTGGTACATCCTAAACCATTTCTCTTTCAAATGGAAAACTATCAATCGTTTCTCCTTTTTAAGATGCTCGAATATTTCCATCCTCACTTGCTCGTATCTTTCTTTCGATTCGTTGAGAAAAGTGATGTTGAGTAGATGTTGTATTTCCGATATTGTTAGTCCTGGTTTCATACTACCTCCTTTAATTTAAAAATGACATCACTATAAAAACGACAATAGAGACGATAAAAAGAATTGTTACAGTTGCGTGAATCTGATTGATTCTTTTACATGCTTTCTCCGATAGTTTATCTTCGATAAATTCACCTGTGTATGCATAAAAAAATACATCTATTATAAAGCTCAGATAACTTAAAAATCCACATATAAGCATGATGAAAAACGAAACCATGTATATTGTTTCTGTTGTCATATCTACCTACTTTTTATACTTATTCAATGTCTTTACTTATTGCTTGTTTGAATGCTGTGTTATTAACTATTCCAAGTTTATAATCTGATATGAATTTTTTGTCAGCATCAAAATCTGGAACTTCTTTGGCTATTTTCTTTACCATATCTCTTATGAAGTCGAATGGATCTGAATAAAGTTCGTGATCATAAAAACAGAGACTGATTCTCGAATCTTTTGTATTTATTAAATCATTATATTTAACTTCTCTGCTATGAGCTTTAACCGTGTTATTGATTCTTAAACACTCGTACTTAAATTCATTTGTTTCTGGATCGTATCCAGCAATATCTTTAATCAAATATGAATGTAATTTTTCATCTGATCCGCAGAATGCAACTACTACATCTCCTTTGTCGAATTTGCTTTTTATCTCCATAATCTTCTCATGTATTTAGTTAATAATCAATCAAATTTTATATTAAAAATCTCCTCTAATTTTTTCTTACTATCAAATCCAAAATTTTTTCCGAAGAAACCTCCTGTTTGAGCTAATGCAAATGATTCATAATCTTTGAAAAACAATATACAAATCATTGCATCATATTCATTTTTTAGTTTCTGTTTCTGGTGAGTTTTATAATATTCCTTTACTATCTCTAACCTTTTTTTTAAAAAATTAGGGTATATTTTTAGTTCGGCTAATCCTCTGTCACTTTTAAGGGGACAACCGATGCAGCCTAATCTTCTATGAAAGTCTATCGTTCCATCCTGTTTATAATAATGTTTCGCTAATTTCAAGTCATTCATTTTTATATAATTCTCAACATCTTTATCACTCCAATCCACAATCGGATAAAACTGATGAACATGGTTTTTCTTACTGTTTTTATACAATCTACATCCTTCGAAACTCTTATAGAGAGTCTTTCTTTTATTTGATTCATCTCTTCTTACTCCTAATACTTGCACTTCAAGTATCTTGTACTCTTTCAGATAATCACAACAAAATCTTCTTGTAAAGGATGGTAAACCTTTCTTTGCAATTAATTCGTGAAATGTCTTTTTAGGTTGAACTATCTCTACGTTATTCTCTTTAACGTGCGCAATAGTTCCAGGAGGATCGATCGTCGTGTTCTTGTATATTGCACGAAAGTTGATACCAGATTGAATTGCTAAATGCAATATTACATCTGAATCTTTTCCGCCTGAATAGCACAATTCAACCGGCTGATCAAACTGTTTTGCAGCTTGTTCTGCTAAGTGTAATATTCTTATCGCATTATCTATTTTATCTTTCAAGTCCATAAAGTATTTTCTTTTAAAACATTTCCAGTTGCACTCCACCATCCGCTTTCGTATCGACGAACATTTTTCTGAATATGTGATAGAGAACATCTACAACAATCGAGTTGCCAGCCATTTTGTACTGCTGTGTCTTACTGATATTCGCAGCTTGTATCTTATCAATGTCGGCATCTTCAACTCCCATCAGTCGAAAACACTCTCTTTCGGTTAGTTTTCTTATGCGATAGCGACGAGGAAATTTGATGTTTATATTTACCCCCTTATAGAGTTCTCTTTTGAAGAGATCTGAATAATCATCATCTTCTACACATACTCCAGCATCGTGCATATTGGCTTTTAGTCCTCTACTTAATCCGTCTAATCCTCCTCTGAAAAAAGCATCGGTAGTATCAGTGTATAAGCCATCACCTTCTTTTATTTCCTTGCCTTTGTAAATAATCGTTTCCTTAACTCCCATCTGCTTGTGACCTCCTTTCGGTTCTGTGATGTGTTTTGCGTTATCGTGACCTGTTGTTAGGGTTGATGCGAGTCCGTCAGACGTTCCGTTTATCAGTTCTATCTCTTTGACGTAGTTTTGTGTGTTTTCTCGCTTTCCTGCCGTAACGCAGTTTGCCACTTCGACCGGGTGACGGTCTATTACGTTTCCCTTCTCATCTCTCGACCAACCAAGCACCTCTCTCTCTATCACAAGATTGTCCTTCTGCACCGTTGTGATTGCATTTGTGCATTCCTCTTGTTTCTCTTCCAAGGTCTGCTCGTTTTGGTCTCCTCTGCCTCTCATTGCACAGACAAGCACTTTCGGTTCAAGATTTCCACCTCCGCAGGTGTGGATGGTTGGTGCAACACCTTCCGTTCCATACACTCTCCGGCTTTGTTCGTGCATATTCGCCCACTTGCCTTCGTTTAGTGAGCCGACCACTTCCGTTGTTATGTTCTCGTTATTCATATCTTCGATTATATAATAAGTTCCGCTTGCATCTATTCTTGTTGGTATTGCAAAGGCTATGTCGCTATACTCAGCTTTATCGAATTGAGCCTTTACCATTACCATCGCCCTCGTAGGTGGGTTGTTAATCAATGATTTCTTAGTCCTTTTGTACATCTTCCGTTATCATGTGAGGTTCTTTGTGGTCTCTTGCTTCTAATGTTCTCATAATTCCTCCACTCTCTTCATCGTACTTCTTATCGTGAATTAATTTCCTTCTCTGTAAGAAAGATGATTGAACTATTGAAGATACTACCTCTTCTTTTACATAATACCTCTCATCCACCTCCGTCTCCAACAAATCTTTCAGTCTATGTTCGAGTCTGAACGGCTGAGGAAAATAATACGTCATATCAATGTCCTTTCGGATAGATACCAGAAAGATTCTCTCCCGATTCTGTGGTACACCGTAGTCCTTAGCATTGAGTACTTTGGCGTAGTTTCTATAACCCAACTTTTCTAACGTGAGCTGCCACTGATTGAATAACTTGACAAATTTCTGACTTACCAGTGCGGCAACATTCTCCATCAAGCAGAACTTTGGCCGCTTCGCCTCGATTGCTCGCTCGCACTGCCACAAGAGGGATGAACGTGTGCCACTGCCTTTCTCACCTCCTCTCTGCTTGCCTGCCTGTGAGAAATCTTGGCACGGACTCGAATATGTGAACAAGTCGAAGTCTGGTACGTTCTCCCAATCTATCTGTGTGATGTCTCCGTAGTTCGTTGTGCCAGGAAATAGTGCATCGTGCGCCTTGATGGCATACTTATCTATCTCGCTCCATCCTACCAACTCGTAGTCGAATTGCGGATAGTTTCGTTTCAGTCTTTCTAATGCCAGACACTGGCTATCGTAGCCGCTGAATGTTGTGAATACTCTTAGTTTATCCATATTCTGTTTCATTTTTTTATTAGTGAGAGGACAGAGATTCGAACTCTGAACGACAGCAATTTTACATTCCGCTACCCTTTCGGACTTACCTCCCAAATTTGCCACCAACTATTTTCACAAACCATTGATGGCTTAATCATAATTATTAATTTTATGAAATTGTAACAACAT
Source organism: uncultured Bacteroidales bacterium (assembly GCA_902784425.1). Lineage (GTDB taxonomy): Bacteria > Bacteroidota > Bacteroidia > Bacteroidales > Paludibacteraceae > UBA1181. The sequence continues at coordinate 8,464 of CACZUS010000012.1, read as the reverse complement.
ATGTACCGTGAGGAACGTGTGGGAGTCGAACCCACTCAGGAGCGCAGAAACATAGCATTTCAATACGAACTAACAGACGGAAATTTTCACAACGTGAGTTTCGGTTTGCCTTTTGGAAAATAAAATTAATACCTAATAATGAACAAACTTAGAAAATCTCTCCGCCCTTTTTCCCTCTCTACCACTCGCTTGCAGTAGTCCGTTCCGTGTTGCGGATACCGATCTTCACAGACCTTCTCCGCCGCCATACAAAATCAATTTTAAAACTATTGGTAATGGTATTTGAAATGATTATAGACTCTCTTTTTTGAACAACTTAAAGAATTTTCGGAATGGCATCGTTCCGATGTTTCTCCATCCTCTTTTCTTGATTAGAAAATTCTTCATAATCTTGTTTTGTAACTCATTATTCCACTTTTGAGTGGTAATTGCTTTTGCTCTTAAATATCCCATATCTGTATTAATTTAAAATTTGAACTTCATGAATAAATAGACCGCACAACCTACTATCAGTGCCAATAGGAATCCGAAAGAATATCCTCCGAAACGCATTTTGAAACTCTGCCACTTAGTCAGTTTCTTTTCGATCTGCTCAATCTGAACCTTTGTTACTGTATCAACCTTCGATAAGTAGATGGAGTCCCTTACAAAGTGATACCTGTCTCTGTATCTGTACTTCTCAATAAAGATGGTATCGTTCAGACCCTTCACACTTATTGAGTCGTAGAACCTGATTGAATCTACTTTGGTATTGTAGATTTGGATCGTATCGTGTGTCACTTGTGGTACTTCTATGTACCTTATCGTTTTGCAGCTCACCACTGCCACAACCGATAGCAGTAGAGCCAGAATGATGAATGTCGCTGTCTTTCTCATGTTAATCAATTCTTATGATGTGATATATTACTTCCTTATCTCTTGGATCCACACGAATATCCTCATTGTCAGGATGCTCCGTCGTGTTGGCCGCTATCCACTTCATGCACTCTCCGAGTGTGGTAGGCTTAACGATCATCTCCGCCTTTCTGTTGTGAACCTTTTGAATAAAAAATTTCGCCATACTCTTTTTTTTAAAATTTAACTTTTGGGTTACGACAAGGTATCGAACCTTGCTTGGCATTCGAGGTTGCAGAACCACCTTTATTCTGCTTTTCGTAACCTCCGATAACTTATCTGTATCGGGCATCTCACGGGTGGAGTGTAAGGGAGTCGAACCCTCTCTTGTCGGCATCGTAGGTGATTTTTTCTGGTGAGTTTTCGCTGAAATAAGAACTTAAAGACATTTCTAAGGGAAAATTTGCAACGATACCAAACCTTTTTCCGACATTCGGTTGCTCGCTTGCGACCGATCCACTCCGTTTTGGGTCTGTCCGCTTCACAGAGGACTCGCCCTGTGTTTAACTTAACTAATTGCGTAAACATAAATCCAAAACTATGTGGGTTGTTTGTTAATTGCTTTTCAAAAAAAGGCTTAACGACCCATCGCAGGCACTCGCCTTTTTCCTGCCATCCTTCAATTTTTAATGAAGTATAACAACGCAATTATGAATGTTTTGTGTATTTTGTATCTTATTATGTCTTATACATACAATCCTCCACCCGGCACGTCGAGCAATCCGCCTCGCAATACTCTACCTCTTTGGCTCTCATCCTCTCGTAAGAGAATGCCATGCGTAGGAAATCATCTTGTGTGTTAAAATTTTTCATTCTTAGACACTTTTTTTTGTTTAATGATTAATTATTCATCTTTTGAATAAAACTCCGTCAGATGTCAAATTTTTGGGCAAATCGGCTACTTCTTTTCGTTACACTCCATCTTCATCTTCTCAATCTGTTGTCGAACTTTCAACTGAATCTGTCCGGGTAGTTGCTCCACCTCTGCCATCTTGACTCTGTATAGAACTCCGTCTATCTTCTTGAACTTTGGAAAGACAAGCAAGTCGTATTCTGAACCGATGCAACCGCATATCTTGTAAACTTCCGCACCAGTGTATAGACGTAGCCTAACATCATAGTCGAGAACGTCGGCCACCGTGAATGTTGGAAAGTGGTGGTGAGAGATGAAATGCTCCACCGCATCCTGAAACTGCTCCTCACTCATACCCTGCTTTATGGCGAGTCGGATCAGCTCAACGCACATTCCGTCTGTTGCGGTTTGCGGAAATGCGTTTTTGAGGTGAGCTGCCCATAGAGCAAGTTTTTGCTCTGTCGCAGGTGTGTCTTTGCGGTAGCAAGAGAGCGAGCGCACTCCGTCACTCTCCACCTTCCATTCCCTTTTCGTATTCGAGCATCCCCTTTGCAACTGCAACGAGGTCTCTTGTGTCGGTATGTTGGATATTGCCTCTTGTATTTCCATTTTTATTCTGTTTTTGTTTTGATATTGCTATTCTCATCATATTCACAAAGTGCGCCGGAATTTTCTTTGTTTCCTGATATTGCATTCCTTGTGCGATACATTCTCGCTGGTATTCTTCGAATGCGCTTTCGAGTGATTCTTTGCTTCTTATTCCGAGTTGCATCATGACATTTTCTCTCCAAATCTCTCCTGATTCTGTTCTGAGCCATTCTGCTAAATCATTCACATCCACTTCCTCGCACGCACACGCACGCACGGGCGTGGTAGTCGTAGTAGTATTATTTTCTTTTATTCTTATATTCTTGTTATATGGACTACTTTGTGGACTACCTTGTGGAGTACTTTGTGGGTTACATTCTGGACTACTCTCTGGACTATCCTTCGGACTATCTTGTGGAGTACTTTTCGGATTACTTAGCGGACTATTTGATGGACTACTAAGTGGACTATCTTGTGGACTACTTAGCGGATTATCTTGTGGACTACTTAGCGGTTCACTTTCAAAATCTTCCGATTGGTAACTATCATAATTACAAACAATTATAATAGTGTGATCGTGGTTCACTTTTGTAGAAATATTGCCGCATTTTTCTAACCTCTTTATAGTCTTTTGAACTGTTCTCCTTGATACTCCTAACTCATTCGCTAATTTGCGTTGAGTTGTAACGAAACACCCCCTTGGAATGATTACGCCCATCCATCGTATATCCTTGTGCGTTGCGGTTAGTAGTATGTAAATCCATGCTTTTAGCATAATTGGATCATCCCACCACTCCCACTGCAATAGTTTTCTGTATATTTTTATATAACCATTTGTAATCATTTCTTCTCATGTAAATAGTTCTACTTCTTCTTACCTCCTATTGCGTGAGTTCTGCAATACTCGTCCGCTATCTGTTGCGCACTACCTATCCAGGCACCTGTCTTAAACTTTCTCAACTCTCCCAGATTGAAATTCAGCTTACGGCCGTGACCTTTGTAAGCCGTGATCTTTTTCTGGTACACCAACTGATAGATGTACGACTTAGATAAATTGAGGAACTGAGCCGCCTCGTTCATCGTGAGGAGTGTATCATCATCCTCATTCTTGAATTGGTTTCGTTGCACTTGTGCGCCTAATTCTTTGCGCACTGAGAGTTCTTTCAGTTGTAAGATGCGAGTCACAAACGCATCCTCCGTTTCCTTTCGCATATCATCCAACTTTGCGATGGATCTCTCATATTCCTCTCTTGCAAGCCTCATTTCATCATTGAAGCTCATATTCTTCGAATATTCCATATTGTGATCGTATTTGTGATAAATTACTTTCGAACATTTCAGTGTTGATTCCATGGCGTTTTATAACTGCCATCATAAAAAGGAACTCTGCATCATTTGATCCGATCTTGCCTGTCAGTCTTAGACTGACTGCCTGGTCGGTTATCCCCAATGCTTTTGATAGCAATGGGACAAGTCTCCGTTTCTTTGAATTTGGAGTCTCCTCGATCCAAATCTTTCTAAGTATTTCTGCATTTGTTACTGGCATAAGCGAAAATTATATTACATCACTATCAGAGAAATTGATAATATCAACGATAGGAGTGTTTGTAACAGATAAAATTTCGTTATCAGAAATACTATCATTCAAAAATTTAACAAGATCCTTTAATGCCTCTTCAATATCATCCGAATGGACTAAGATCATACTGTTAGACTTCTCTTCTTTACCTGTCACTTCGTTCACATACACGAAACAAACTTTTGCCTTATACCACTTCTCCGCATCTTTATCTTTACCAACGACATCTGCAATATGAACAGTGCGGACAGAAGATACCTTAAAGTCGGCCTCTTTGTAATATTCTCCAATCTCTTTGTTTAGAATTGTCTCAGCTTCCACGAAAGACATTGCATCAACTATATATGTTTCTGTGATTTTCTTGGATGTAGATTTATCTACATGACTAACTTTGCATTCAAATAAATTCATAATATTTTATTTAAAAGGTTATTTATTATTTTGACGTTCTATTTCATAATCTGTTATACTCGCTCTTGCCTCATATACGATTTTGTCAAACCATTCAAGATGTTTCCTATATGCTTTCTCCACCTTTATACCACCAATATTGTCTGGTATTCCTTGACTAATAAAATAGTCAAGAGCATAAGAAGCTCTATCAAATCTTATAATAGCCTTTTCATCGAGCCTAACTTTGAGAACTTTGTATTTTTTCTTCATACTGATAATTGATTTTATAATCAAGGAATATTATTCCTATTGCAATAGCCTTAACCATAATAACCGAAGCCAAAGAACTATCTTCGGCAGGTTCTCCGAAGATTAGGAATAGCGACACACACATCGCTAACCTTAATAATAATTTGCACATCTGTTTCATTTTATCTAATTTTGCATTCACTTTTCAATTTCATATCGAAAGGTGAATTGTTAAACACACTGCAATATTAAGAAATATCTTAATAACAAACAAGAAATTTCTTAAATATTTTATACAAATTTTAAGGCTATTTATATAAAATACTAAAAACCAAATAATTATGAACAAAGAAAATTTAGAAAAATTAAAGAAATGGCTTAAAGAGAACGGACTAACCCAGACTAAAATAGCAAAAGAAATAGGAAAATCAACTGCTTGTGTTAATCAGCTTCTTAATGGTAAAGATAATTTTGGTAAAGAAACAGCCTTAGAATGGTCTAATAAGTTAGGTCTAAATGTAAATTGGTTAATGTTTAATGAAGAACCCATGCTTAAAGAAGATTTAAGAAAAGACTTAATGACAGATGAGATAGGAGACAAGCAGTGCGAAATAATCAATCTATCCGGGCAGATGAAGATAGCTCCATTAATTCCGATAGACGTAACCAGGCAACAGAATGTAAGAATCTGGGACTTCGTTCAGCGGCACAAGGATCTATACGACACGATACCAGACAAGTTGATGCCAAACTTCAACCTTATACACATTGTGCGTAGTGACGTGCTGCAACCTGCAATAGATAAAGGTGACATTCTTTTTCTTGAACACCTGGAACTTACAACAGACAGCATCGTGAACGGTCACATTTATTTCATGGACACAAAAATGAATGGTATAGTGATTAAACGCATATTCGTCAATGATAATAAACTCACCTGCTACTCACTAAAAAAGAAACTACCCGTCAAGACCTTTGCGCTCGACGATATATACGACATCTTCAACATCGTGGCAACACTGAAATTCAGCATACCAAACATTGATGAGAACGAAGATGATAAGGTGGATAAACTGATTGATGCAAACAACTCGGTAATCACACAAAACGACAAACTGATAGATGAACTTTCAGCGCAAAGGAAACTGATTGAAAGGCTGGTGGGGAAAGCGTCGGTATGAGTAGGAATATATAAAAAGCAAGGTTCGAAACGTATCTTAGACGTTCGAACCTCGAAGCTCCTTCCAACTATGGATGAGACGGTGCAAAGATAGTGGAAATTTTTGTGTTGGTGTAATATTATGATGAAAAAGAGAGGTTTAAAACTCTCTTAATAGTGACCTCTTAATGATAAAATATTAATTTGTCCATCAACAACTTCATATATAATTCTATCCTCTTGTGTTATTCTACGACTCCAATAACCAGATAATTCGTGTTTTAAAGGTTCAGGCTTTCCTTTTCCTGAAAAAGGATGTTCACATATATCACAAATGAGTTCAGAAATCTTATTCTGAACTCGTTTGTTTTTTACTCTTTTCCAATATTCAATATCTTTTAAAGCTTCATCTTTATATATTACTTCCATAAATCTTTTATTTTTATCTCCTTACCCTTACTTTTTGCACTACGTTTTATTTTTTCAACGAATTTAGGGTCATAAGGACTTTTTATTTTTTTCTCTTCCACCTTGAAAGCTCCTGATTTTCTAATAGCATCAATCATACTCATTGCTACCAGATTTCTTGTATTGTAAGTTAATGTTATTGTTGCCATAGCAGTAAATTTTAAAGTTCTTCTCGTTGCAAATATAACATAATTTTTTATGTTGGGACAATATGAATAAAAAATATAAAAAGAAAGGTGGTCATACAGACTACCTTTTTTGTATTAAATAATTATGATATTCGTTTATTTTTTTAAAACAACCAAAGGAGGAGTTTTCCCATTATTTTGCTTTCTGCAATTTAACCCAGTTACCTTTTTCCACCTCTTCATCCACTCTTCTTTGTAAGACCTCATCGGTGAATTTTTTAAGGATTCCACATAACTCTTTCAATTCCGTCTTTTTCAACCCAAAAGCGAATGTTTTTAGTAATTCAAGTTGAGCATCATTCAAAGGAAATTTAAGTTGTTGCAAGTCATTCGTTGTTGCCATAGCAGTAAATTTTAAAGTTCTTCTCGATGCAAATATAACATAATTTTTTATGTTGTTGGGATAATATGGATAAAAAAAGCAGACTGTATAGTCTGCCGTTTGTTGATTTATTTCCTTGTGTATTTCTCATAATATGGATGGTTCTTGTCCCAGGTATAGACACCCTTTCCGTCTCCACCCATATCCCAGGTATTCATCACCTCACGCATACGATATACGAGCTTTCCGGATCTGACAGCAGCACGGAATTTTCCATGACATTGTTTTTTACCCATCTTGCGAGACTTGCAACCACAGGCGAACATACCTGCACAGACTTTTTTACGACTTCTTGACATAAATTTGCATTTTTCTGTGCAAATATAATATAATTTTAAAGGTGGTCAAATAAGGTGGTCAAATAAGGTGGTCAAATCTCTGGTATCAGATCCACCGCACTCTGTTTCTTCTTATCCAGCACCTTAGCATAGATTTGAGTAGTCGCAACGGATCTATGACCGAGCAGCTTAGATGTTGTAAATATATCCACTCCCAATTCAATCATCAGTATGGCGAATGAGTGACGTGCGCAGTGAAAGGTGATGTGCTTGTTGATACCTGCACGTTCGACAAGACGTTGCAAACATTCATAAGTGCGATGATTTTTACGTTCTATTTTGAATACAAGTTCATCATCTTTACCAGTTTCTATCCATCTTCGAACATTGTCAGTAAGATCATAGTATTCCAAACCAGATGTTTTCTGCTGCCTGAAATTAAGTCGTATTCGACCATTTATCTCTTCAAAATCTCCATATTTGATTTTGTGAGCATCTACATATCTAATACCAGTAAGGCAACAGAACATAAATAGTCGTTTTACCTCTTCCTCAGTATCGTAGTTGGTTTTAACCTCAGCAAATTTCTTGATTTCGTCTAATGTAAGGAACATTCTACGAGTTTCCTCTAATTTGAAATCATTTTTAGGCAATGTAAATTCACGAATAACCTCTTTTTTTATGAGTTTTCGCACAAACACACAAAACATCTGGAAATATAGATGCTTTGTATTTATTGCAACATCAAGTTGCTCTATGCACGAATGAACCTCTAACACAAATCGTTTGTTTACGTCGCTTGCATCCGCTCTATCATTCACAAGTTTTATGATTCTTCGTATCGCACTTTGATAAACTGCGTTCTTTTCGTATTTATCAACCAAGTCAATCAGTTTGTCTTGACTAACAATCAAAAGTCCTTTTGTCTGTATCTCTACTATTCGTTTATTGCAGATTTCTTGTGCAATGTTCATTATCTCTCTATTTTGCTGTCTGTCTTTTGCTGTCCGTTCAGGATTCAGATATAGTTTCAGATATTCATACATTCGTTTCCCATCATAATAAATATCCAAATAAAGAGATTCTCCTCCATTCTTTAATTTTTTTCTTCTAAGTTGCACTGGAGCTTTTGTCTGATAACGTGGCATAGTGAAATTCATTTAATCATTATTCCGTTTTTCTCAATTTCATTTTGTTTGAAGGAACAACTGAGAAACAAAATTAGCAAATAAATGTGAAATTAAAGCAAATAAAATAAAAATAAAAATTTCATAAACCATTGAAAAGCAAATAAAAAAGAAATTAGATAAAATTAAAATCAAGAGTAAGAAAGTTATCTGCGATAGTTTTTCCAAAATTTCGTTAGCTTGTAGCTCCATTTTACAAAAGGCGAACCACTTCTTTCCTAAATCCTTTATGGAAGCGCCAATATG
>CACZUS010000011.1 GCA_902784425.1 uncultured Bacteroidales bacterium | reverse complement strand
TATTTTTGTATGCGAGGACATGACAAATAATTATTACTCTCTCAACTCAACTTTAATGAAATTTAATAGATATGACACATTGGTATAAATATTTCATCTTGTTGCTTATCCCAATCGTTTTCGGATGTGGCTCCAATTCCTCTGATAACACACAGAATGATGCGGAGAATGAAGGTTTTCAAATCTCTGACGTGGGAGATATAAATGGAGATGGCATTCAAGATTCTGTTGTGTTAGACAGGTTGGTCGTTACATATGCAGATACAACTGGTCCCGATTACAATCGAGATGATGATGGCAGATACGTTTTTTTATTTTCCCTTTATCTGGGTAAGGGAAACAATCAATATGAGCAGATAAAGGAGTGCAAAATACCCCTATTTTCAACAGAAACTTCCATAACGATTCCAGAGAAAGGTAGATTAGTGATTGATATTGAGCATATTGTTTTCGAATACGCTTTCCGAAATAATGAACTGTATCTTGAGAAATATGAACAGCTTAATGAGGGAGAGCCTTACCTCCGTCTTGATTTTACAAAGGATGAACTTAGGACGGAATTATATTTAGATTCTATTTCTCATGCGACAGTACCTATTCCTGAAGAGAAGCGTCCCGCTATTACGGAAACAACCATGGAGCAGTCGATGACATCGATGTTTTTTGGGAAATATTTATCTTATGACTATGATTTTTTTGAATCATTAACAAACTCATACAATCAGGAATTAAATACACCTAGGGTGATTGTTACAGACAACGATACGTTGTTGGATATGAAGGTTCAAAGGGGAGATCACATTGTAATAGAATTGTATTTTATGAGAAAAGGATTGTCGCAAAAGGTGAGAGAAGCAATAGAACGAGATTTTTTAAAATTGGCTAACAGATACTCATATGCGTCTATAGAAAGTTCAGAGGAGGTGGAATATACCAGTATTGAGGATGTCTTTAATAAAAGCAAAGAAACATGGGAAGATGATCATGGCGGCGCAGGTGTTGAGTGGTTTGAGATTAAACCCATTTATCAGAACGAGCACTTTGTCACATATAAATTAGAGTGCTATAATAACTATAGATGTTCATATATCATCACATACGACAAGGAGACAGCTGACTCGTTCAGCTGGGATATGATTCGAAAGGATGATGAATTGCTTGCTCTGTTGAAAGCATATATATTAGAGTCAAATCCAGATATTAACGAGGAAAGAATCAAATATTCTGAATGCCCACCCTTTATTGAAAATGATTCCTTGGGGGTAACTTATCAGTATTATGAGATTACAGATGCTCGTGCCGAAGGCCGTCCAGGCGCAACCATTCCGCTTGATGAAATTGAACCTTATTTGACGGAGGAGGGCAGAAGGTTTTTGCGGAGGTGATGGTAGTAGAGACGCACGGCCGTGCGTCTCTACAAAATGATAACAAAAAAAACAAAATAGTGAAGTTAGAATTTGTTTCTTATCTTTGTAGTAAAAAATAAGATAACGAGAATAACCGTTTCCGAAAATTAGAACGTTGTCTTAGTAGCTTGTTATATAAATTTAATAGACATGACACATTGGTATAAATATTCCATCTTGTTGCTTATCCCAATTGTTTTCGGATGTGGTTCCAATTCCTCTGATAACACACAGGATTATACGGAGTATGAAGGGTTTCAGTTTCAAATCTCTAACGTGGGAGATATAAATGGAGATGGCATTCAAGACTCTGTCGTGTTAGAAATGATGGCCTTCACAAATACGGATTCTGCTGGTGGCGATGGCCGTCAGGATAATGAAGATAGGCATGGTTTTTTATTTTCCCTTTATCTGGGTAAGGGGAACAAACAATATGAGCAGATAAAACAGTGCAATATACCTCTAGCGTCAACAGAAACTTCCATAACGATTCCTGAGAGAGGCAGATTGGTGATTGATATTGAAAATACTGTCTTCGAATACGCCTTCCGAAATAATGAACTGTATCTTGAAAAATATGAATGGTATAATGAGGGAGATCCTTATTTGGGCCTTGATTTTACAAAGGGTGAACTTAGGACGGAGTTGTTTTTAGATTCTTTTTTTTATACTACAATACCTATTCCTGAAGATAGACGTCCCACTATCATGGAAACAACCATAGAGCGGTCGATGACATCGATGTTTATGGGGAAATATTTGTACTCTTATAACGAGGCGTTTTATGATTCGTTAACGGCACCTTACATACAGAAGTCGGATTCAATAAAAGAAGCGTATAGACAGAAATTAAATACTATTAGAATGAGCATTATAGACAACGATACGTTGTTGAATATGAAGGCCGAAATGGGAGAATCCGCCGGAATAGAGTTGTATTTTTTGAGAAAAGGATTGTCGCAAGAAGTGTGTGAAGCGATAGAACGGGATTTCCTAAAATTGAATAGCAAATACTCTTATGCATCATCGGAAGCTACTAGTTTTGAGGAGGCTTTTAATAAAGGCAAAGGAACTTGGGAAGCAGAGAATACCATGGATGAAAACGGGAATTATCCAGGGCCAACACAGGGGGAGAGTAGTGAAATGTTCTTAATTAAACCTATTTATGAGAACGACCACCTTATCACTTATTTTTTTGAGTACTTTAATAGCAATTGCAGGGATTGTTATTATTTATATGTTATCACATACGACAAGGAGACAGCTAAGTCGTTCAGTTGGGATATGATTCGAAAGAATGATGAATTTCTTGCTTTGTTGAAAGCATATATATTAGAGTCAAGGCCAGATATTAACGAGGAAAGAATCAAATATTCTGAATGTCCACCCTTTATTGAAAATGATTCCTTGGGGGTAACTTACCAGTATTATGAGATTACAGATGCCCACGTCGAAGGTCGTCCAGGCGCAACCATTCCGCTTGATGAAATTGAACCTTATTTGACGGAGGAGGGCAGGAGGTTTCTGCGGAGGTGATGGTAGTGACTGCCGTAGAGACGCACGGCCGTGCGTCTCTACAAAATGATAACAAAAAAAACAAAATAGTGAAGTTAGGATTTGTTTTTTATCTTTGTAGTAAAAAATAAGATAACGAGAATAACCGTTTTCGAAATTGGTACGTTGTCTTAATCGGAGAAAATGTTGATGGTAACGACACTACGGAAAAGAGCGATTATACAGCGGAGAAAAAATTGGATGCCATTCGCGAAGATCCTTTCATCACGACCAAAGGACTTGCTTCTAACGAGAAAATTTATAACCCACAAATTCTACTAGTTTTTTTATTTTTATCATAACTCTACAAATATACAGTAAAAGAAAATAATTCTTTTAATTCTCTGAAATATTTCAAACAAAAAACGGGCGTTCGAAGGATGAACGCCCGTCTTGTCGTTATTTATTTCAAATCTTAATTAACCCCATTCACCGCAATCTCCGGTTCTATCCCTTTGGTGATTTTCTTAATCATTCCTTGAAGTACGGCACCTGGACCTACCTCGGTGAATGATGTGGCACCGGCTGCAATCATGTTCTGAACGGATTGTGTCCACTTAACAGGAGCAGTCAGTTGCTTGATAAGGTTCTTCTTGATCGTTTCAGGATCGGTCTCACCTTGGGTGGTGACGTTTTGATAGATAGGACACTTTGGTGTCTTGAATTGTGTAGCTTGAATTGCTGCTTCCAACTCAACTTTCGCAGGTTCCATCAATGGAGAGTGAAATGCACCTCCCACCACTAATTTAAGAGCTCGCTTAGCTCCTGCTTCTGTCATCAACTGACAAGCTTTGTCTATTCCTTCGATTGTTCCAGAAATCACCAATTGTCCTGGACAGTTGTAGTTGGCTGGTACCACAACTTCATCTTTTATGCTGGCACAGATCTCTTCTACTTTCTCATCTGGTAAACCAAGGATGGCAGCCATGGTTGATGGTTGCTTCTCACATGCTTTCTGCATAGCCATTGCTCTCTTGGAAACCAATACCAAGCCATCTTTGAAATCAATAGCTCCACTGGCTACTAGTGCGGAAAACTCTCCTAATGAGTGTCCAGCTACCATGTCGGGCTGAAAATCATTACCCAATGATTTAGCTAATAAAACAGAGTGAAGAAATACTGCAGGTTGTGTTACCTTTGTCTGCTTCAAATCTTCAGCACTTCCTTCGAACATCACGTCTGTGATGCGGAATCCTAAGATGTCGTTTGCTTGTTCCAATAGCTCTTTTGCCATTGATGAGTTATCGTACAAATCTTTGGCCATTCCTGTGAATTGAGAACCTTGGCCAGGGAAAACAAATGCTTTCATATTTTACTGTTTTGTTTAAACGGTGAATTGATAAAACTCACCTTCGCTCATGAATGCGACTTCATGAGGTTTATTAGGTTATTGGTTATTGTACTTGTTATTTATGTAAATGAATTTTTTCCAAGCTTCTACATTGATTTGGCTTTCTAACTCAGCTTGTTTCGCTTTCGAAAGATTATGGAAAAAGTCGATGCCCGTCTCTTCTTCTATCTTGTCAACAGTGACAGCATAGTCGAAGATGCTTCCGCGTGCTCCTTCGTGAGGGACGATAAAACCAATCATTTTCTCTTTCCCTTTGTATGAAAAATCGTAGACAATCTTGTAAAAATATTTTGGAATCGTAATCTTGCTACGCTCTTTTTCTCCACGGTTGTTGGTGTAGCTAATCTTCTCGCAGTCATTGGTGAGAATAGGTCCTGTGACCACATACACTGTGCTAAACACCTGTGCCCAATGGCGGACTTGCATCTCAAGCGTGTTCCAGATACCCGCATTGAATTTCTGCTTCTGCGGAGAAATGTTACTGGTATAGAAACATTCGTTCATTGCTGTTTGATCAAACTTCATATCAGCAGCAGGTGCAAGATGACCTTTTGTGTATCCACATTGTCTGTATTCGTAAGGGTGAGCCGACTCGGTTGTGACAATAGGGTCTTCTTCGAACGAACCTTTTCGTTGTAGTTTCCCCTTTGTCTCCTCTCTTGTCAACTCATAGCCTACCCATTCCGATTGTTCGTCCTCTTCAGAATAGGAGAACGAATAATTTTCATGGTGATAAAGCTTTCCTTTTTTTGTGGAGTGGGTATAAATGATATCCCCTCTTTGCGTTTGTGTGACATTCTGCGAGGAGTTTTGCTCGCTTTGATCCGTTGTGGTTTGTTGGTATAAAGAGGAACTCTCGTTAGTCTGAGGTTGTTGAGAGTTGTCTTTTATGCCCGTGCAACCGCATAAAAGGAGAGCAGCAATGAGTATGTTTAATGGAATTCTCATTTCACAGCTTTTAGACTCATGTCTAATCCTTTGACAGAGTGGGTGAGTGCACCTACAGAAATATAGTCGACGCCGCATTCTGCATAGCTACGAAGTGTTTCGAATGTGATGCCACCGGATGATTCCGTTTCGAATCGGTGGTTGATACGACGAACAGCCTCTTTGGTGTCCTCCACACTGAAGTTGTCCAGCATGATACGATCCACACCGCCAATTTCCAGCACCTCTTGTAGTTCGTCAAAATTACGAACTTCAATTTCTATCTTAAGGTTCTTGCCTTTCTCTTTCAGATACTCTTTTGCTTTGTTGATGGCATTTTTGATACCACCAGCGAAATCGACATGGTTGTCTTTGAGAAGTATCATATCGAAGAGACCGATTCTATGGTTGACGCCACCGCCGATTTTTACTGCTTGTTTCTCGAGTATTCGGAGTCCAGGAGTTGTCTTCCTTGTGTCGAGCACCTTTGTGTGAAGTCCGTCGAGTAGTTGAGCATAGCGATTCGTCTGAGTGGCGATACCGCTCATGCGTTGCATGATATTCAGTACGGTACGTTCTGTTTGAAGTAGAGATTGCTCTTTACCAGTCACATAGAAGGCGATGTCACCTTTTTTTACATGAGCGCCATCGTTGAGTAGCACCTCCACTTGCATGTCGGGGTCGAATTTATGGAATACTTTTTTGGCAATTTCAACGCCCGCAAGGATTCCATCTTCCTTGATGAACAATTTAGCTTTCCCGATTTTGTCAGCAGGAATGCAACATAATGTTGTATGGTCGCCATCTCCGATATCTTCAGCAAAAGCCAAATCGAGAAGGTCTTCTATTAAATCATTTTCACTTTTCATATATCAGTAGGGTAAAATACTTACTTTTGTTGAGTAATCTTCACTTGGTAAATGAGATCCTTGTTTGCATCTTTTTGAGTAAGAATGAACAAGGTATATTCTCCGCTGTTGGTGTACAGTTTTCCAAGTATGATGGCTGATTTGCCTTTTTCGGTTTTGTTCGTCAGAGAATAGTTTGTAGGTCTATTCTTACGAAAAAAATCGTTGAGTAAAGTCTTAGCATGGGTTCTATCACAAGAATTGGAGTTTTTCTCTATCGTGATATCCACAGTATTATTCAAATAGGATTCGATTTTTGATATGTTCCCGCTTGCAAAGGCTTGCGTTATTTCTGTTGGATTAGCGTGTAGGGAATAACCCCAAAACGAGGAGATTAAAGTAAGTACAGCAATTTTTATAATTCTCATAATACACTCTCTATTAATAGTTTTATGCCATTACAATAATTTATCTGCAAAAATAATGCAAAAAATCGCTTTTTGTTACTATTTTTGTGTTAAATGTTGTTTAGCATGAAAATTACACTCATAACCGTTGGCAAAACTAATAATTTAAATTTTAAAAATGCAATAACTGAGTATCAAAAGCGTTTAAAATTTTATATTTCCTTCGAAATAGAGGAGTTGCCCGATATAAAAAACACGAAAAATCTGACAGAAGAGGTTCAAAAACAAAAAGAGGGAGAACTGTTACTCAAGTCCTTCCAGGAGAGTGATGAGGTTATTTTATTGGATGATAAGGGGGTGGAGTACACCTCTGTTGCATTTTCCTCATTTATAGAGAAGAAATCCGTGGCAGGTTTGAAACGTTTGGTTTTTGTTGTGGGTGGTCCGTATGGCTTTTCTCAGGATGTCTATGCAAGAGCCAATGGAAAGGTGTCTTTGTCTAAAATGACATTTTCGCATCAAATGGTGAGACTTATATTTGTGGAGCAGCTCTATCGTGCTATGACCATACTGCGAGGAGAACCCTATCATCATGAGTGATTTTTGCTCTGATTTTATAGGCTTTTTGGCACGTAATTTGCTCTGATGTTAACAAATGATTGGCATATAAAAGTGAAAAGAACGTTCCGTTATTTTCGGTTAAATTTTCTTAGAAAGATATCGTCTTTTAAACGAGGGGGTATCTTATCATCTTTTTTATATCTGTTCCTTTTTGCATTTCTTTTTTTCATCTTCGAGTATTTCTTTTATTCCACCTCAGTTTTTCAAGTAAACCAAGAGGAGTTTTCTAGAATATTGCATGAGAAGGAGACTTATGCGGAACAGACATTAGAACGGATAAGGGATGTTCTTGGAAATGAAGATATTACAGCACTTTATCAGATGAAAGATCTGTATGAAGAGTCGGAGAGAAGAGAGGTGTCGTTTCATATCTATCAGGGGGATCAGTTGGAGTTTTGGACAAATAATGTGGTGGCACTTCATGGAGTATCTAATTTCAGTTTTGCCAGCGAATTTTTCTATGTCTCGGATAATGCCCATGTGGTGGTTCTTCAATCTTTTTTTCGTGAATATAGATGTGTTGCTTTGATAAAGATTAAAGACAATATTTTTCCTCGAAAAAACAGTCTGAACAATCATTATGCAAAAGAGTTTCAACTGCCTGGATCTGTTATTATATCTGCAGAAAAAGGGACGGAGGATGATGTTCTCTCTTTTTCGTCGAAGGAGGGAGATTATCTTTTCTCTTTGTCTAACACGATGATTCATAAGGAAAATGCAGCTTATTTAGTGTCGGCAGTTGTCTGTTGGCTCCTTGTGATATATTCGTTCCTGCTCATACTCAATGCATTCTTGAAGTATGTGGAGAAATGGCATCCTGCACGATACAAACTTGCTATGGTTGGTGTCTTCTTTGCTTGGTTCTTAGCCATTTTCTTGCATGCTTATTTCCAATATCCTACGTTATGGTTTGAGAATGACTTTATCTCTACCTTATCTTATCACTCTGCGTTTGCTCCTACAATATCGCACTTGTTCGCATACGCCATGTTCTTATGCGGATTGTTGTTTTTGTTCAGAAACAGGATTCCGGACAAAGTAATCAACACAGATACAATGCCTCCTCTCTATGTAAAGATGATGATTCTGATATTGAAGTCCATCTCCTTCTTGTTGTTGATATACATCTTTGAGATTATCAAAGACATGGTGTATCATTCAAACATGAATGTTGCAGTCTCTTTTATTCAGGAATTGAGAGTGGAAACCTTTTTGTTGTTGCTGTTGGAGTTGATAGGAGCCTATTTCTATTATTGGTTCATAACACGAGTGAAAAAGTTTTATCAAGACAAACGAAATACGAGAACAATCATTTACATTCATTTGATTCTCACTGCGGCATGCGTATGCTTTTATGCTTTCTTTGGATCATGGTTGGAGGTGGTCTTGTTCCTTCTTGTCTCTTGTGTGATTCTGTTTATCGACCTATATGAAACCTATTATCCTATCAGTGGATTTCTATATTCCGCTCCGATATCATTCATCTTCATCAATTTGATTGTCGGTTTGTCATACCATTATTCGACCTTGAAAATGGAATCCCAATACAAACAGATGGCAAATCAGATCAGTGTGGATAATTGCGTCTATCAGGATGAAATTGCGGAATCAATCTTGAAAGATAAAAATTTATTCCTCATAACAGACTCACGCCTCATACGTTGGGTGAGATTGAATAGTTCAGAAACGGAGGATTTGGTGGAGACCTATTTGTGGGATGCCTATTTTAAAATCTTTGCGGATAAATATGATTTTGAGGTTCAGATTTGTTCGCCATCAGATTCATTGTATTTACGAAAGCCTAATTTTGAGAAGGCTGTTTATGCTGATTTCAATTCAATCGCTCCGATGATGAGGCAATTGGATGTGACGAGGTTCTATGCCAATCAAAATGAGAAGTTGGCCATCTCTTATTTGGGATATGTTCAGATGGATTCGATTTCTGTCTATTTGAAGTTTTATCGAAAAACTACCTACGATAGGGTCAGTTTGTTGGAACAATCCATTCGACAGACGAAGGTTTTTGAAAACCTTTCGAAGGCAAAATATCTAAATGGAGAATTGAGTTATTCGGATGGAGATTTTCATTATCCAATATTGATGTCATGGCTCAATCCGGAAGAGAATGATTCGGAGGATTATAGCTTCTTCCTGAATTATTATACACACTATGTACATGTTTTTGATTCGGGTAAAAGCATTGCAGTGGTGAGTGTGCCGGAGCGAAAAAGTTATATATATGTGATATTGACCACCTATCTGTTTGCTGCGTATTTGTTATCGGCGATTATCTATTTCTCATTGAGAGAGATACGGAAGAATTTGTTGAAGAAAGGCAAATCTATATTGACGCGAATGCAGTTGCTGTTCGTTATTCCTATTATATCAGCCTTTATGATTCTTGCTGTTGCCACCTTCCCATTCTTCATGGATCAATATGAGAAATCCCAATTCTCAGAGATTAAAGAGAATGCCATCGCGGTTCAACAGAATGTACAGGCGGTGGTGGGGTTGTCAGACAACTTGTTGGATCAGAATGCAACATTGTTTAGTAAGATAAAGGAACTCTCTAACTTGTTCCAATTGGATGTGGTGTTGTATGATGTGAACGGACGTTTGCAAGCTTCTTCTCGTCCGTTGGTGATGTATGCGGACAAACGGCAGTCGCATCTGGTTTATCCCGTGATTAAATTCCAAACCTCACCTGAATTGTTTAGAAAGGAGACTGTGCGTTCTATCGATTGCTATTCTCACTATGTGAAGGCTTATAATTTGCAAAACAAATGTGTCGGTTATATTCGTTTGATGTCTCATAAAGCCTATTATCAGGTTCAGAATGAGATATTTAACATTCTTGTTGTGGTGGTGGATATCTATATGTTTATATCCATTATCTCCATTTTCATTATTTGGCTGCTTAATAAACGGACGACGAAACCATTGGTTCTCTTGTCAGAACGATTCACACAGGTCAGATTGACGGGGGAAAACTCTTTGATTGATTATCAAGAGAATGATGAGATTGGTGATTTGGTTAAGCAATATAATAAGATGGTGTTAGAGCTGCAAGACAGTGCCGACCGATTGGCTCGTTCTGAGCGTGAGTTCGCATGGCGTGAAATGGCACGACGTATCGCTCATGAGATAAAGAATCCGCTGACACCGATGAAACTGAGCGTGCAGCAATGTATGCGGAAAAGAGTGTTGGATCCGGATCATTTTGATGAATACTTCCAGAAAACTTCCAAGATATTAATTGACCAGATTGATAATTTATCCAATATTGCTTCTGAATTCTCTTCATTTGCAAAAGCTTCAGAAGCACGTTACTCAGCTGTTGATATCGTGGATAAACTGCAGTCGACTGTGGAATTGTTTGCCAATAATTCGGAGGATGTCTCTTTCCATTTGGATTTGAATGGATATGAACATGAATTTATTTGGATGGATGACAAACAGTTGCTGCAGATATTCAACAACTTATTCAGAAATGCCATTCAGTCAATTCCTTCCAATCGTGTCGGTCGTGTGGATGTCTCCTTTTACGAAAAAGAAAAATCCGCCTATGTTGAAATAACAGATAATGGTTGTGGTATATCGAATGAGAACAGGAAAAAGATGTTCCAACCTAATTTTACCACCAAAACAAGCGGAATGGGATTGGGGCTTGCCATTGTGAAAAATATTTTATTATCGTCGGGTGGAGACATCTGGTTTGAGTCTGAATTGAATAAAGGAACTACTTTTTTTGTAAAAATTCCGATTTATCAGGTTAAAGATAGCGAATAAAGGAAAGAAAAATGTTATATTTGGAGAATAAAATTTCAGTGCATTCGTTATATTTATGAATGACGGTGAGTCCCTTTTGAATTCACCATTTTAAATGTAATTGAATAGTGTGGATGAATGAATTTTTCGATCCTTCGAAATGAATTTATAGAGCCCACTTAACTTTATTATGAGCTTATATGTCTAGAAATTGTATTAAATCGTTTTTCGCAACTTTATTGATCCTAATTTCAATAGTTGAAGTGAATGCAAACGCGGGTGGGGGAGTCTATCGATTTTTGAATTTACCCTTTAATGCTAAACTAGCTGGATTAGGAGGAGAAAATGTCTCTGTTCGGTCGGATGATGTTAATCAGATTTATACGAATCCAGCTCTCCTTTCATCTTCATTGAATAGTAAGATTTCATTGAGTTATGTGAATTACTTGGCAGATGCCAATGGAGGAATGGCATCCTACTCTTATGCCTTGGATAGTTTGAATTACTTCGGTTTTAATTTCTTGTTTATGGGTTATGGACATATGGATGGCTATGACAGAAATGGGGTTGAAACAGAAGAGTTCTCTGCTGGTGATTTCGCATGGAATTTAGTCTATGCAAGATATTTGGGAGCTGACATCACTGTGGGATTGGCAATGAAACCGGTTTACTCTCATATTGAGAATTATAGTAGTTTTGGTTTGGGCTTTGATGTGGGCGCTAATTATTATAAGAAAGAGTGGGATTTTTCTGTCGGTCTTTCTGTTCGTAATTTTGGATTTCGTTTCACCGATTATTATGATGACCAGGGAACGGAAAGATTACCATGGAATATTCAATTGGGTCTGAGCAAAGGCTTGGAGCATGCTCCTTTCCGATTCTCTGTCACGTATGATCATTTGAATGATTGGTCGCTCGACTACAAGAGACCTAAGAAGACCAGTTCGTTGATGTCGTTGGATGAGAAGGAAAAAGATCTCAATGAAATTAAATTCGCGGACATGTTATTCCGTCATTTGGTTTTTGGCGTGGAAGTGATGATTGGTAAAAAATTCCATTTTGACATGGCATATAATCATCGTCGCAATCGGGAGTACACGTTAAGTGAGGCTCGTGGACTGAATGGATTCTCATTTGGTGCTGGATTGAAAGTGTATAAGTTTAATTTAGACGCGGCCTATGCGAAATATGCTCCTGCTGGAGGTACATTCACCTTGTCGTTGTCATCATCAATAGATTCTTTTAAGAAAAATGAAAAAGATAATAATAGCCATTGATGGGTTCTCTTCGTGCGGAAAGAGTACGATGGCTAAAGATTTGGCTAAGAGTGTCGGTTATGCGTATGTTGATACAGGCGCTATGTATCGCTCCGTCACTTTATATTGTTTGAGAAACAATTGGATAAACGATGGTGTTGTTGACGAAGAGAAATTGAAGGAGGCAATCCCGTCGATTAAAATAGATTTCAGATATAATGCGGAAAAACAGATTAATGAAACCTATTTGAATGATGAAAATGTGGAGAGCGAGATACGTTCGTTGAAGGTTTCCAATTCTGTTAGTATTGTTAGTTCCATTGGCTTTGTCCGTCGTGCGATGGTTGCCCAACAGCAGGCGTATAGCGTGGATCGTGGTGTCGTGATGGATGGACGAGACATCGGTACGGTGGTTTTCCCTGATGCTGAATTGAAAATCTTTCTTACTGCATCCCCTGAAATTCGTGCACAACGTCGGTATGATGAGTTGAAAGCGAAGGGCGAAAATGTCTCCTTTGATGAAGTTCTGGAGAATGTGAAACAGCGTGATTACTTGGATCAGAATAGGGAGGAGAGTCCGCTTCGTAAAGCTGATGATGCAATAGAGTTGGATAATAGTTATATGACCATTCAAGAGCAAAAAGAGTGGTTGCTACAACGTTTTGAGGAAAGAACCAGATGATTATTGAGATAGATTCAAACTCGGGATTTTGTTTTGGCGTCGTAACGGCCATCAATAAGGCAGAGGAGGAATTGGCAAAGTCGGACCGACTCCACTGCTTGGGGGCGATTGTCCATAATAGTATGGAGGTGCGTAGACTGGAGCAGAAGGGATTGATTACCATCGACAGAGATGCTTTCGACCATTTAAAAGGACAGAAGATTCTTTTTAGAGCTCATGGCGAACCTCCGACCACCTATCAACAGGCTCGAGCTAATGATCTCACAATCATCGACGCTACTTGTCCTGTGGTTTTGAATTTGCAAAAAAGAATCAGAAAGGCATACGAACAGTCAGATCCAAACAACACACAAGTGGTGATCTATGGGAAAAAAGCTCATGCGGAGGTCAACGGTTTAGTTGGTCAAACGGATGGTAACGCTATCGTCATAGAAGGATTGGAGGATCTCTCAAAATTGGATTATGCTAAAAATATTCGGTTGTTCTCCCAAACAACAAAATCCATAGAGGGCTTTAATAAGATTGTGGAGGAGATAAAAAAACGAATGAAACCGCAGGGCACGTTTGAGTATAATGATACCATTTGTCGCCAAGTGGCCAATAGAATACCTCAGATCATCAACTTTGTGGCTCATCATGAACTGATCCTTTTTGTGAGTGGAAAGGAGAGCTCGAATGGAAAGGTCTTGTTTGATGAGTGTAAAAAAGTAAACAATAATATATATATGATTTCAGATCTGGAAGAGGTGGATTACACAATCTTCGAAGGGGTGAAGTCTGTTGGTATTTGTGGCGCCACATCAACACCGAAATGGTTGATGGAGGAATTGAAGCAAAAGATTGAACAGAATGTAATCTTATAATTAAAACACAGAAAATTTATTAATATGCGTTATCGCCTTATATATCTTCTTCTTCTCGTTCCGACATGCATGTTCGGACAGAAGGCTGGTTCTAAGGCTGAGACACTTGCATACATAGAAAAATTTTACAAGATTGCGATTCTCGAAATGTACGAATACAGAATCCCTGCTAGCATAACATTGGCACAGGGAATCTTGGAGTCGGGAAGCGGTCAGAGTGATTTGGCAAGAATCGCTAATAATCATTTTGGTATTAAATGCACCAGCGATTACGAGGGCGATACATTCTTAAAAGATGATGATAAAAAAGATGATTGTTTTCGCGTCTACCTAGATGCGGAATCTTCTTATCGCGACCACTCTCTATTCCTTGTCTATCGTAGCCGTTACGCTTTCCTGTTCACTTACTGGATTAAGGATTATAAAGCATGGGCAATTGGATTGAAAAAAGCAGGATACGCGACAAATCCCAATTATTCCCAATTGTTGATTGACGTGATAGAGCAGTATGAATTGTACGAATATGACCGACATCCTGAACGATATGTTCTAAAACCTTCTACTTATACGCCTTTCGATGTCGTTGAAAAGGCTTTTCATAATCCTCAGAATGTTGATAATAAAGACGAAAAATAATGGTAAAGAAAATTTGGCTCATTGTATCAATCCTTCTAAATGTTATCTTGGTGATAACATGTGTTTTTTTATACCGAAATCACTCGACCTCTTCTGAAGCAGAGAGAGAAGTGAAAACAGACATCCTTTTCTCTTCTTCATATCAGGATGGGAATATTGTATTTATTGGAGAGGAACGAATGCAGATGTGTAATTGGAAAACACTCTTTGGATCGGAAAAAATAGCAAACTTGGCAATTTACAAGCATACGATAAAGGATGAGATACAAAGGGCATCTTTTATTTTTGATAATAACACACCTTCACAGATTGTCTTGATGTTGGGTGTTCAAGACCTCCAACAAGGCATTCCTGTGAATGAAATCTATGCAGACTTCGTTTCGTATATAGAGCTGTTGCAAAATAAATTGCCACAAACAGAGATTATTGTTATCCCCGTTCTTCCTGTGACTCCAGAGGATAACAATGTTTATCCTGCAATTACAATAAATAATATAAAGGCTCTCAATGCGATGATCAAGATTTATTCTTTAGATAAAGGTCTTACTTATGTGAATCTGTTCACTGATTTCTATATCGAAAAGTATGATTGTATGAAGGCAGATTTTAATATTGGAGATGGTTTCCACTTCTCTCAAAAAGGCTATTTCATGATAAAAGAGAGACTTAAACCTTATTTGCGATTGAATGAAGAGTAATTGAAATAATATTGACAGAAAAAACGCCCCTCGAAAAAATAATTGTCTTTCGAGGGGCGTTTTCATATGGTTTAGTTAATAACATACTTGAGAGAAGACATCTTCAATCACATCTTTGGTGAGTTCGTCAAAATCATTTCTTCTTGGAAGCACAAGAATACCTGCTACATCAATGGCACCGGGACTAATCATCTTATACTTCTCGCCCTCCTCAAAAAACTGAGTAGGACGGTGCTTCTTCCGTGGAAATACAAATAGATGCCACTCACTGCCTTCGTAGAATCCAAACAGATTCATTAACGGTTCGTCGTCAGTCCCTGCTAACATCTGCAACTGCTTGTAGAGTTGCTCAAAATAGGATTGCGTCAATGTGGCTTTGGTACTTTTTATGTGTATGCATTTTCTACCATAATTTAGAAACTCCTCCATCGTGCCCTCTTTATTCTCTGACAATACTCTGACTTCGACAGTTTTTAACTCTTCCTCAAAAGGTAATTGCCCTTTTAATACGGCTTGAAAATGCATGTGGTCGGGTGCGGAAGCACCACATTTAGGTCCGTTGTAAAGCAATGTGTGAGATGGCAACTCCTTACAGAAGGTAATGAAAGAACCAATGTGCGGAAGAATCTGTTGCTCTTCATGATCCTTGATAGGTATGGTCATGTGTCCTTTCAGAATAGGAAATGGGTTGACCAAAAGTGTGAATTTTTCATTCAATTGGATTCCTTCTTGTATGGCAGGACGATTGCATTCGCATAGAAAACATTTTCTGTTCGCTATTGTTTTCGCATCTAGCTTGGCTCCTGATGATACGGCTCTCGCTGGGTTGTACTGCGCATATATGCTATATGTGCCCATGTCAAATTTGCGGAGTTCAACAGTGTCAAGTTGACTGACACGATTACGAAAGTCGTCCCATACTTTCAACTGCCCGTCATATAGTTTCTTATAGTCAATCATTTCTTTACTTTTTTGGTTTGTACGATGAGTTTTTCTTGGAATTCATCTTTATTCGGTTGAGGATCTCCATGGATCTCAAATTGTCTTTGTATTGGTTGTTTTTGTTTTGTTTGATGATGTCTAATGAGGCATCAGAGTTATCCTCCCATCTTCTGCATAGATATAGGGAATCGAAGATTCTTCCAATCTGGTAGTCGTGCGAGATGGTGAGTCCTAATGCGTAATCTTCTCCGTAGCTGGTGTTCGGTACATGAATCTTACGGAGGATTGGAGTGTAGAATGCGCGAGGAGCTCCCAATCCGTTGATGCGTAACGCATTGTTGCGACCATTTCGAGGAGTCCACTCTTTATGATCGATCAATCCTGGTGGAATAGGATTCATTTGAAAATCGGTGATGGTGTAACTGCCGATCACCATTGCACATTTTTGCTCGTAGAACGCATCGACAATGGTTTGTAGCGTATTCTCTGTCTGATAGACATCATCGCTATCCAACTGAACTGCAAACTTACCGCAGTCGGGATGTTCAATACCTTCGTTCCAACAACCTCCAATGCCTAAATCGTGGCGAGCAGGAATGATATGAATGACACGATTGTCTTTTTTAGCATATTGTTCAATGATGTCGCTGGTTCCGTCGGTGGAGTGGTTGTCGATGATGATGAGATTGAATGGGAAGTTTGTCTTCTGACTCAATACGGATTGAATGGCATCAGCAATGGTTTTGGCTCTGTTTCGAACGGGAATGATGACACTCGCTTCGTTTTTGAATGATTCTTCATCGAAATTCACACTCTTAAATTCTGGTTCCAAATAGGCATTGATCTCTTTTAGATGGCTGAGACATGCTCTTTCTTTCTCTATCTGAGTCTCTCTGTTGCGAGGATCTACATAGTCAAACTGACCATTTCCAGCTATTGATTCATCTTCGATGAACGTATAGAGGTATTCGTTGATATGAAAGGCTGGTTGCTGTGAAGTAATCGCCAATCGTGAACGGTACCATCCTGCAGAGCGGTAGTTCTCTTTGTTGTGAGATGACTCTCTCTGTAATAGCTTCTGATTGATGAGAACAATTGGACCAAAATTGAAATCGTCGCGAACACTGCCGATTTGATAGTCGATCGTAGGGTATTCCTCTCGTTTGCCAGCTTTCTCTACATAATAGTTGGAGTAGATGATGCTGGCATGTGTGAAGGATGCAATTTGGTTGAGGCGTTCCAATCCATGTTGTCCCCAAATAATCTTGGCTGGTTTGGGACAGAACAAGATATATTCGCTCTTAGACATTAGTGTGATGAGTCGGATGGCGCGAGAACTCTCTGGATTGTTGGTCGTAATCGTGCGAACTCCCAATTGAGGTGTTGCCACTTGTTCTGGTACCAATAAGATAATCTCTCCGACACAACGCTCTTGCTTAAGTTCGTTTATTGCTTGCGATGTGACTTCATCGTTAATGTATGGAATGAAACAGTCAATCATAAGTGAAAAATTCAAGTTAAATATTGCAAAACGGTGATGTTATAGAACTCACCTGATTAAATTATCACAAAGGTATGAAATTTCAGCCTATTTTACAATGTTGCATGATCAACTTGAATGGCATTTTGCTTTCTATTTCACTCTACAAAAACCTCTGTTTTGGATTTAACTGTATAAGAGAATTTCAACTCCTTTTTCTCTCCTGGTTTTAAGGTGAGTTTCCATGTGAGTTTTCCCTCTATTGGATCAACCTCGGCACCGCTGCTTTCCGTAAGTTCCACTTTGATTTCATCTGTTGTGGAGATTGGATATTGGTCTTCAACAGTGATTTTCACTGACTCTGCTTTGTTGTTTTTAACGGTGATCTGCCATATCTTCTCTGTTTTGTCTGTTGTCTTTGTCAGATTCTTGGATGAGTAGTTCTTCAATTCCTTACGATCAACAGCCAAGTCTCTATCCTTTCCGATGGAGAGGTGAAGCGTGTCTTCTGTCTGTCTTGTGTTGATGAAACTTTCGCCCATGTACATGTTGTTGAGGAAGAGTTTCACCTTACCATCCAGCAAGTCTAGTTTCTTCCAATCAGGAATGGATGCAACGAGATAGACATCCTTTGATATTTTCGGAACGGCAAAAAAGTTGTATTCAGCATTGATGGACATGTCTTTTACAACAATCTCGTGGTCGGCTGCATCATCAGGAATCGTGTTCTTACCTGCAATGTCAGATATGTAGTTTCGAATGACCATTTGAGGAATGTTAGCTTCCATATCACTGCTTTGACTCTTGCTCTTATTGATCTGAATCTTGTTTTGAGATGCGTAATCCATAAACAGATTGCTCTCGATGGTATTGCTCAATTTGGAATATGGACCTAATTCCACATTTCTAACGGCAACATTTTGTCCCTCTGCTGAGGTGGTGAAGGTTTGATATCCTACAAATTCATATTTTACACGAGCGTAGATTGGAACCAAAAGTTCGTAGTATCCATTTTCGTCAGTTTCTGTTTTGATATCTTCTCCGCATGAGATGAGTACGCCCTTCAATGGGTTTTCTTTATCTCGTACGATACCTAAAACCTTTATGTACTCTTTCTCATCTGATGGCATGCTATTGGTTCTTCTATAGTCATTGTAACCATTGGGAATGAAATGCTTTGTCAACTCTGGTTTCTCATTGCTGACAGTTGGATCGTTTTGAGATAGGGATAGTTTCACATTTCCCCATTTCTCTTTGCTTCCTTGGCTGACGTATGCTTTCTGAATCAGATGAAGGTGCTTGTCAGCTTTTGTGATTCTTGTTTCATAGAAAGGCATCCAAGATGCGTTCCTTACGAAGTATTGAATGTTGATGTCGCAATTGGTTCCCATGCGAGCACTTAACGTGAGTTTGAGGAAACTCTTTGGCTCGATCTGTTTGTCATATAGAAGATTGACTTTTTGTTCGTTGCTAGTCAGCTCTTTTTGAAGTTGTTCGATCTTCTTTTGATTCTTGTATTCAAGTGAGGCAATCTCATTTAAGTCTTTACGGACGTATGAAGCGATGCCTTGTAGAGTCGTTGCCGTGAATCCATTTTCACCTCCGATGTTGTTACTTTTAAGTATCAATTCACGTTCATTACGTAATACGCTGTTTTTCTCTTTTAGCATATCGATGGAGTCACGAAGAATGCCTGCTCTTTTGTTCAGTGTGTTGGCCTCTTTTGTGATTTGCTTGCTGTTGGGAACTTCCACATCATAATCGACCGAAACAAGCGTCACATCTCCTCTCTTTATCCCTACTTGAATAGATTTCTTATCAAGCAATGGAGTTATTAATGGTATCTTCACCTCCGACTGTCCTGGTTTTACATTAACGTTGGCCACACGACTAACCATGGCTCCCTGTGGATAGACCATGACGTCGGTTATTTTGGATGTCGCTTCTTGTGCGGCGAATGTAGATAAGCAGCAGAGAGAAATACATCCTGCTAATATTGTTTTGATTATATGTTGTGTCTTCATAAGATTATAAATTTTCATCGGTTATTAAACTGTCATAAACGGAACTGTCTTTGATTATCACTTCGTATATGAATTTTATCTCTTTCTTTTCTCCTGGGGCTAATTTCAGCTTCCAGGTCAATTTGCCATCCGACTCGTTCAGTGTGGCTCCTCCATTGTCAATTAGGTTTACCTTTACGGCATCACTTTGCGCAACAGGAATCTGATCCTCTACCGTGATGTCAATGGTTACTTCTTTGTTGTTTTTTACAGTGATGAGCCATTCTCTTTTGATCTTATCTCTTGTGTTGAAAAGATTCTTCTTTTGTTTGGTAACTTGTAATTGTCTCTCTATTCCCACGTTCTTATCCACGCCCAGAGAGAAATGAAGTGTGTCTTCAATATCTTTTGGCGTCCAATATGATTCGCCGGTATAGGTGTTGTCAGAGAAGACTCTCAGTTTGCCTGGCAAAAACTGGAAATCCTTCCAGTGCGGAATCTCAGCCAACATATATACGTTAGGTGTGATTTTTGGTGCCGCATAGTAGGTGTAGTGGACAGAGATCTCTTCTTGCTGCAGTGCAGCTTCATGCTCCGCCCCATCAGAAGGTATGGAGTTTAACCCTGCCGATGTTTCCGTATAATCTTCCAAATTGGAGAATACCGAATTGTATAAATCACTTCCTGTTTTCGCACCTTTTTTAGTGGTGATTATGACGACACCATTTGCAGCGCGTGAGCCATAGATAGCTGTTGCAGATGCATCCTTCAAAACCTCCATTGATACGATATCAGCAGGGTTAATTGATGCCAATGGGTTAGATTCTGCACTTTGCTTTCCACCTTCGATTGGCATACCATCTACTACATAAAGAGTTTGAGAGTTACCTGTCAACGTTGACGTGCCACGGATACGAACAGATGACTCAGCACCTGGCTGACCTG
Organism: uncultured Bacteroidales bacterium; assembly: GCA_902784425.1. GTDB lineage: Bacteria > Bacteroidota > Bacteroidia > Bacteroidales > Paludibacteraceae > UBA1181. The sequence continues at coordinate 32,707 of CACZUS010000011.1, read as the reverse complement.
AAGATGCAGAAGCCTGAACTCCTGAAACACGTCCTTTTAGGGCGTTATCAACACTACCTTTAAGACCTATAATATCAGTAATATCAGTTTCTGCTGCCTCTTCCTCTATTTCATAGTTTTTTTCTGCATATATTTTTGAGGCATCTTCCGCCAAATTAATATTTATCATGTTGACATTCTCGTTTGTGGTTTTCCGTTGAATAGAAGAGTGCCCTGAATGAGAAAATACAATCGTAGAATATGCAGGCGCTAATATTTCATAAAATCCCGATGCGTCTGTTTCTGTAGAGATGTTGCCGACTGAAACATGCGTACCTTGTAAACTGCCTTTCTCATCGCGTACCACACCAAAAACTTTTACCATGTTGTTTTCAGATACTTTTGTGGTTTGAGTGTTTTTGGACGTCACGATTTGGTGAGGAAGTGTGTAGCGAGTCAACTCAGGTTTCTTGTTGTTTTTTGTTGGATTGGATTTCGTCACGGTCATTTTGATTTCATTCCAATCCTCTTGTGATTTCTGTGATACAAAAATCTTTTTGTTAATATTCATTGTGGCCGTTTTTTCAAAAACATGCAGTTCGTAAAACGGTTTCCATTGGGCATCTTTGATGATATAGCTAATGGTGATGTCGGTCTCTGATGAGGTGGGAGAGGTCAGAGAAAGAAGAATGGCAGCTTTGGGCTTTAATGCACGTTCGTCGAGCAGTTGCAATTGCTGACGTGAAATGCGATACTCTCTTGTGAGGTCATCATACAATCGATCGTATTTCAATGTGTTGTCGGCAATCTCGTTGAGGTCTTTTCTCATAAAGGAGGCAATGCCGCTTAGTTGCTCTGCTGAGAATCCTTTCTTTCCTCCTATATTATCATTGGAAATGACAATTCTCTTTTCATTTTTCAATGTGCTTTTTAGCGATGTCAATATCTGGATAGAGTCTCTTACGACGGATATCCTATCGACCAATTTTTTATTGGCTTTCACGAAAGAATCTTTGTTCGTCACCTCCATAATGACATCTACTTTTCCCAATGTGATGTCTGAATTGGAGATTCCAACCTGAACACTCTTTTGGTCAAGTTTATGACTGATCATGGGAATCTTTATGATTGATACGCCCGCTGGTATTTTCACGTGTGCGGTTCGCTCAACCATTGCTCCTTGCTTGTAAATAGTCACCTCTTCAATCTTCGATTGTGTTGTTAGGGTGTCTGCTGCATTGGCATAGCTTGCAACAAATGTTAGTAGTAAGATAAGATGAATAAATCGCTTCATTTGATATGTATGTTTTTGTGTTTTAAACCTGATATTCTACATGATGAGATTCCAAAGATAGTTTAATATTTTGGAGAAATGAAAGAAACTCGGATATATAATCCCCTCATCTTTTTGATTAATATCGATTTTTACTTCTTTTCAAAAAATTGGATGATCTCTTTCATCAACTTCAATCTTTCCTTCTCACTTTCAATGCTTTCGAAAGGAACAGCCGAGATGATGGTTTTGTATCGCCCGTTATAGCCCACGGTGGCAGGAAGGTTGCTTCCCTCGAAGGAGTGAATCACTTTGGACCCGTTGGATATGTCGAGCGCATCCGGCACCTCCACTGCGTATTGCTTAGAGTTTGGAATGTTGCAATAATGGTAATATTTCTGTTTGAATATTTTCCATGGGGAGAAATAGTTGGATAGCAATCCCTTTGTTTTTAATTTACTCTCACCTAATTTGTATTTCAATACGCGTTCTGCAAATTGGATAGCCTCTGTGTCGCATGAGTCTCGTTCATAAAGATCGGAGGCAACATAAGCTCCATTGACATAGATGTTACCTTGTTGTCTCATTAGATATTGTCGTATGGGTTGTCTCAGACTACTAGGAAACAGTTGGTAGCGAGTCTCTTGTCCGACTAAAGTACTTTTCTCCTCGCCTAAAATCAAATCGAGGAATCTGTAGTTTTTCAAGCGAATCAGTCCCGCTTTCACCACCTCGTCGCTACAAGAGACAAATGAGTAACCAGCAGCCATGATGGCTTTTCCATGAATATATGTGAAATTGAAGGTGTTACCTGCTATCTTTTCGTTTTCAAACAGAGCGTAACAAGCTCCATGTCCAGGATTGGCATTGTTCCTGTATTTGGATCTTTTATTGAATGCGTACTGACTGCCTGTATAGCTGAGGTCGTACTTGTCGGGAACGCCTTGATCTAGGTTGTCGAGGAATCCAGAGTAGTCTGGTGTGTCAAACCACTCAGGAGCGGATACACGATGGAAACCGTTGATGATGAGTGCCGTTTTAGGTGTATTAGGCACATATCCGACAGCCAATTCTTCAGAAGGAAAACTTTCACCTCCTTTGTTGACGGCGGTCACTTTAAATCGGTATATTTTTTTCGGCTCTAATGTTACATGTGTAAATGTTGAGCGGATGATTTCACCATTGTTCCAACCACCTTCGTCATTGGCTGTGTAGAGGATGTAATAGTCTGGTGTCGCCGTTGGTTCGAGGCTATCCTGCTGTGCCGCCCAACTAAGGCGTATCACATTGTTCTCCTCGTTGACAAATTCTGCACCGAACGTATTTACAGGTAGAGGCTGTATAACGTATTCTCTTTCTTGCTGGTAGGCTAAGAACTTCAGTATACCTTTGTAAATAGACCTACTTACAGTGAAACGGAAGTGAGGGTCTAATCCGTAACGCATGTCGGTGAAGTTTTGATGGGAGAGTAGTTCCAACAGGAATGTGGGAACTTCTGGCACTCTTGCTTCATAGTAAGATGCGTCGGTTAACTTTCTTCTTGTCCAATCGGGACGGTAGGTGTTTCGAATGTCGTTGACAATTTGGGTTTGTATGATATCGGCTAGGTCGCGAGAGACGATTCTGCGTTGCCCGTTGGTATAGTTGCGTGAACCATTGCTCTCAGACATATAGATGGACATTGTTCCAATGATGCTGTCGTTAAACACTTGACCAGCATCCGTGTGGAATCCCATGGATAGTTGTATTGGAATGTTCTTGCCTGTGGTGTTAGGCGATTTGGAGGAACCTCCGATGAGGTCGTTTACCCAGTGACCACGGCACATATAGTCATCTTTGTAGTCATCTTTGTAATCGTTTCTGTTGTAGATTGAGTCTGAATAGCCAGCCCATTGAAGCCAGTAACGAGCGCCCTCTAAGTAGCGAGGTTTGTTACTGTAGATGACGGAGTCTTGTTGGTTCAATCGTCCGATGTTGCCATATCCTCCACCGAATCTGACGGCGTCTGCCGTGATGATATCGTTGTTGCTTTTGCTTTTGTTAGAGAGCTCTACGCGTCCGATGCTCGGGTTGGTACCTTTCTTGAAATTGAAGGTGCCTAAATAAATCCATGTGCTTCCGCCCATTTTTTGGTTGACGAGGAATTCTGTGGCACCGCCCGTGTGGTATACGGTATAGTGTGCGTCAGTGGCACTGTTCTCGTATGAATGATAGGAGATGTAGACGGCATAGTCGCCCGATTCAGGAATTTCAGGAGTCCAGTTGGCATATCCCATACCCTCTTTGCTGGTTTTGATTTTTCTGTATGTGCCATAGCAGAAAGGGTTTTCTCCTTCACGATATAGTTCACGAGGATTGGCGAATCCTGTGGTGTCGCCTCGTCTCCACTTGTTTACTTTGTCATGGCACTCTTCATAAAAGAAGGTTTCGTAGTCGTCATTGTCTACAATCACTTCGTTGAGCTGAGTGTCTCGTTCTCTAGGTAGCATGACGTAAGCACCTGCGTTTTCCAACATAGGAACGAGGTAGGGCAGAACATACCCAAGCGTATAGGTGTCTTCCGTTACGGTAAACAGGTGAGGACGTTGCCAAGTCCATTCGTTCTCTTTGCGCCCGAAATACCAGCCGTGACTAGGCCATACGGCAAGATTATTGTTAAGCAATCCGAGAGTGGGTTGAGACCGATTACTCAGGTTGGTGACGAAAGCCGTACCATCAGAGCGATGCTTTTCAAGACGTTCTTTGTCAATTTTGTAATTTTCTCGGTAAATATTGGGTACAAGGTCTGATATCTCATATTGGTTGATGTACATCTCAACCTTATAGTTGCTGTAATTGCTGGTCAGATATTTTTTCAGGGAATCTTTTATTGATTTCACCACCTCTTCACGAAAAGGTATGCTTTCCAAATATTTGTTTGCATAGATGCGAACCGTTTTTTTCGATTTGATGGGGATGATGCTATCGTAGCCAATCTTATTTTGCTTTAAAATACTATTCTGCTCTTGCAGATGGTATATAACAGATTTGAAACAGGAATCGGGCAGGATAACTGGATCTTGAGCACAGCAAGTTGTGGATGTGCCGCCAAGTAACACTCCTAAAATGCATAATTTCGCAATAAAGAAAAGAGAAGATTGTTTCACGATACCCATTTTCTACGAAACCCATTTTAACTTGTTGTACCCGGGATGAGACTCGAACTCACACAACCTCGCGGTCACTAGTACCTGAAACTAGCGTGTCTACCATTTCACCACCCGGGTTTAATGTACCTTTGCAAAGGTAATATTTTTTTGTTTGAAAAAAAAGAAAAAAAATAAGGTGAATTCTATAAAATCATTGTTCTGAATAAATTGTGTGAATGATTGGTTGATGAAAATTTCGGTGGTTTTGATTTCTTTCGGTGTCTTGCTAGCAATAAAAGGGACGCACTATTAGGCACGTCCCCAGTTGTCAAAAAGTTCTGTTTGCGCGGTCAGAACCTAACATTCCGCATTTGTTCTACTATCGTGTCGTATTTTGCTTGCACTCTCCTTAACTGCTTGTCAGAGACAGGAACAATGCCAGACTTGTATTTTCTCATTTGGGAAGAGTTTATGCCTAATGCTTTTGCGAATGCTGTAGCGTTGATGAATGGAAATGCCTTGAAAAATCCCGATAGGTCGTAGTGGTAATCCACCTCGTACCCGTTCTTTGAATACCATTTTGGATATTCTCCAGTACGTTCCTTGTAAAATTCAGCTTGTTCATCCAATATTTCGATGAAATCCTTCTTCGCCTCTTCTTCCGTCAGACCATAACCGAAAGATCCCTCAACCTCGTCTGAGTAAACGGAAAAACCTCCGTCTGTACTTTTTTCAATAACAGCTTTCATAGGCTTATGTTTTTAAGTTCAAAATGTCAAGCACAGGCTTTAATAGCCTGTGCGGTTCTCACTTCAACCCAGCCTGCTTCATCATCTTTTCGAGCGTGCCTTTTGGTATCTCCTTTGATTTGTGTCGCCCGACTGGTATGAAGTACGGATAATCTGGATGGACATAATGTATATGTCTCTTTCCCTCGCTGATAGTCCATCCGTTGGCTTCTAGCAGCTTGTAAAATTCCGAAAACTTCATAATGAAAAAGAACTTTTTGACATTGCAAAAGTAACATTTATGTTACATTTATGCAAATTTTTATGACTTTTTTCACAAAAGAAGAAGTCTTAAGAAATCTCCGTAAGTTTCACAAACTATAGACCTATCCCTTCTGTGATGAACACTTTTAGGCAAGGCCTCTTTTGCGTTTGGAATAGTTTTTGTAATTAATTTTAGGAGGGGTGCAAGTGTCGATGATCGTTCGTTGATGTCTTTGCCCCGTTCGTTGAAAAAAACAGAGAGGAGTAACGTGAAGTGTTATTAAATAATCATATATTTGTAACCCGTATAAGTCAACGAAGTGTTATGGTTCCCATTTCGTTCGACTATAGTTAAAGGAACTTTCATTAAAATAACATGAAATGAAAAAGGTATTTTTAGCAGTATTGTTATTGTCTTCTATGGCAATGAATGCACAAGAAGCAACAGAGTCACAAGAAGCAGAAGAGCAAAAAGTTACAAACGAGTTCAAGGCAGATCAAGGAAAGTTCTTGGCTGAAATTGGTTTTTCACCTGTCTCTGCAGTTTACGATGATGTAAGTTTGATTGGTGGTCAGCTTCGTGGCGTATATGTTGTTTCTGAAAAGATTCAGATTCGTTTGGGCGTTGGTTTTGGAATCAACAAGAGTGCGGAAGAAAATGGCATTGGTGATACTTGGTCAAAACAAACTCAAAGAACATCTATGTTGACAATCAATCCTGGTTTCACTTATTCATTTGCAGGAACTCCAAAATTGGAACCATACATTGGATTGGAAGTGGGCTTCGGAACGACAGCATCAAAGAGTGTTGAAGAGACCACAACTACGAAGATTACTCGTAAGAATATAACAGATGGAATCAACACTTTCGGCGTGAGCGGATTGACTGGTTTCAACTATTATTTCGCTAAAAACATATTCGTTGGCGCAGAGTTTGGTTTGGGCTTTGACGTTAATGTTCAGAAAGGTTCATACACAGAGACTGTGACAAGTGGAAGAATAGAGAAAGAAGAGTCTGATGTAGAGGCTCATACTTTTGATTTCTCTCCTGTGTTTGTTCCAACACTTCGTTTGGGCTGGGCATTCTAATTGACATAGAGAAATAATATGAAGAGGTTCTGCGCTGAAGTGGGCGAGGAACCTCTTTTTCTATATATTAAAGGAACTTTCATTAAAATAACAAGAAATGAAGAAAGTGTTTTTTGCAGTGTTGTTATTGTCTTCTTTGACAATGAATGCGCAAGAGGTAACGGAAATACAAGAAGTAGAAGATCAAAAAGTTACAAATGAATTCAAGGCAGATCAGGGAAAGATCATGGCTGAGATTGGATTTTCTCCAATATCAGCAACCATTGATGATGTTAATTTAATTGGGGGGCAACTTCGTGGTGTATATGTTGCATCAGATAAGATTAAGATTCGTTTGGGATTAGGTTTTGGAATTTACAAGGAAGAACAAGAAAGAGGTGTTGGAGAAGATTGGTCTAAAGAAACACTAGGTGTATCTCTAGTGACAATCAATCCAGGTTTCTCTTATTCTTTCTCAGGAACTTCAAAATTGGAACCATACATTGGCCTTGAAGTAGGTTTTGGTACAAGTGCATCTAAGCATGAATACGAATATATGGCGCAAGGGGAAAAGACTTCGGAATCATATACGAATTACTATGATACAGGAATCAATCTTTTCAGTGTCTCCGGTTTGACCGGTTTCAACTATTATTTCGCTAAAAATATTTTTATCGGTACTGAATTAGGTTTAGCCTTTGTTGTTAATGTACATAAAGATTCATACGCAGAGATAACGACAGAAGAAATGACAAATAAAAAAGATTTAGATAAAAAGGCTCATACTTTTGATTTCTATCCTACATTTGTTCCAACACTTCGTTTGGGCTGGGCATTCTAATTGACATAGAGAAACAATATGAAGAGGTTCTGCGCTGATAGCACGGAACCTCTTTTTTTATACATGGGTAGACGTTTTTTTTCGGTCGGAAAATAGTATTTTTCAGAACATAAAACTTAAAATTTGGAATTATTCATTTATCTTTGCAATGTATTATCCATAATAATGCAATTTTTGCCCTGTTTTTTAGTTATTGAAAGTAGATAGAGCTAAAAAATAGGAACTTCTTGTAGGTATAAGAGGTTTTCATTGTTAAACTAATAATTGAGGGATGAGAAGCCTTCCACACGTTGAAAAATTGAAAAGGACACAAATATATTTCCTTCTTTTTATGGTCGCATTGCTGTTTACTGGATGCGACATGAAGAAAAATACAGCTTTTAACAGAAAATACCAAGCGATCAATACGCGCTATAATGTCTATTATAATGCGAATGAGTCGTTTAAAAAGGGTTATAAAAAGTTGGATGAAAGTTTTTCTCCCGACTACTCTCACGTTATACCTGTCTTTGCTGTGAGTGATCCGTCGACGGAGGGCGTTGCTAAGGGTGATATGAATAGAACAGTTGAAAAGTGTGAATTGGCTATTCAGGAACGCTCCATGCAGAAAAAGCCGAAAAAGAAATATGAAAAAATGCGTGACCCTGCTTATGTGGCTTTTTACAACCAAGAAGAATTCAATTCATATATGGATGAGGTGTGGATGTTGATGGGACAAGCCAAATACTATTCTAACGATTATTTGGCTGCCTCTGCTACGTTCACGTATGTCATCAAACATTTTTCCGGAGATGATAAATTAGTCCTTCAAGCTTCTATTTGGAAGGCTCGTGCATTAAAGGAACTGGGTTGGTATTATGAGGCAGAAGAGATCTTGAGTAAGATGGACGAGGAGGAATTGCCACTCGATGTGATTAATCTTTATCAGGGAGCTCGTGCAGATCTTTACTTGGTTCAGAAAGAATATCAGCAGGCTATGCCTCATTTGCTAAAGGCTGTAGAGACTGAAAAAAACAGAATTCAACGTACTCGCTACAATTTTGTGATCGCTCAGTTGTATCAGATGCAGGGCGATAAGGAGAAAGCGTATGAATATTATGATAAAGTGATAAAGGCAAACCCAAGCTATCAAATGACTTTCAATGCGAATATTTTGCAGACGGAGGTTGTTTCGGGCTCTTCTAATGATTTGGTGAAACGTTTGGAGAAAATGGCGAAAAACCGCAATAACGCCGAATATTTGGATCAGATCTATTATGCAATGGGTAATATATACATCTCCAAAGGGGACACGGCAAAGGCCTTGACGTATTATCAAACTTCTGCAGATACCAGTGTCCGTAATGGAAGAGAAAAAGCACAGACGCTGATTACTATGGGTGATATATATTATGGAAGAAAAAATTATGTGAAGGCTCAGCCGTATTACTCCGAGGCTTCTTCCATCATTGATCAGAAACATGATGATTATGAGAGAGTTTTCCGCTTGTCTGTTATGTTAGACGAGTTGGTGCAGAACTATGATGTGTATACCTTACAAGATAGTTTGCTTTATTTGGCAAGCGCATCGAAACCAGAATTGTCGGCGGCTATCAATCGCGCCATCCAAAAAGTGGTAGAAGAGGAGAGACGTGAACGCGAACGATTGGCTAAGGAGCGAGAGGAACAGAAACAACTGGAGTTGGAAATCGAAAACATGGCAGTCATGGATAGCCGTGCTCTAGGTATGAATCAGGAGAGTTCATGGTATTTCTATAATAAGAGTACGGTGGAAAAAGGGAAACTGGAGTTCCGTAAGAAATTTGGTCAACGTCGTTTGGAGGATAACTGGAACCGTAGAAACAAGTCGATTATGGTCTTTGCTGAAGAGAATTTGGCAGACAAGATGGATTTGGAGTCGATGGGTGTTCTCTCTGGCGATTCTATAAAAACAGATACGGAATTGGGTGATCGAAACATGCCTGCTGAACAAAATCCGAAACGTCCAGAGTATTATCTTCGCCAAATACCATTTAATGATGACCAAAAGAGTGTGGCTCATGAGGAGTTGTCTAATGCTCTCTTCAATATGGCTGTCGTTTATGATGAGAAACTACAAGACTATCCTAAGGCGTTGGAAACTTACGAAGAGTTTATTCGTCGTTATCCAAATGATCCAAGAGCTGCAGATGCGTATTATTGTTGCTATAGAATTGCTGGCAAACAAAAGAACGATGCTATGTCAGATAAATACAGAAGTCGTCTGATTGCCGAATACCCTCAAAGCAAATACGCTAAAATTCTTTCAAATCCAGATTTCAAGGAGAAGTTAGTGCGTATGCAAGAGGAACAAGATTCTCTTTATGAACAAACATATGCTGCTTATTTGAAGGGCGATTTTGAAACAGTTAGACAACAGACAAAATACATGGAGACTAATTATCCAGTCTCTTCTTTGATGCCTAAATTTTTGTTGCTCAACTCTTTGACTATCGGTAAGACGATGGGCAAGGATACTTTTGCAGCTGCGTTGAACAATCTGTTGGATCGTTATCCTACAAGTGATGTGTCGTCGATGGCAAAAGATATCTTGGCACTCATTAATCAGGGTAATATTCCGTCAGAAGGAACAAATGTGGGCGGTTTGTTGGCTCTTCGTGAAGAGTCGCAAAAAGAAGAGGCTGCAGAGATGGGTATCGTTTCTAGTAAAGGATTTACAGTAAGTTATCAAACACCATATTTGTTCAATTTGTTGACAGACACCACTAAAGTGGATCAGAATAAATTGTTGTATGAAACGGCCATGTATAACTTCACGAAATTCCTAATCAAAGATTTCGATATCTCTATCAGTAAGGGTATATTGTCAGTCTCTGGATTGGATAACTACGATGAGGCGTTGTGGTATATCAATGGTATCATTGCTGATGATGGCATTCAGAAGTTGTTGTCGGGTACCGATTACAAATATTTGTTGATCACGCCAGAAAACTTGGATTTGATTGGCAAAGGTTATACGTTGGAACAGTACGAGCAATTCTACAAAGACAGTATCATGTCGCGCAAACGCAATAATAGAGTTAGCGTGGAATTGGTGGATGAGAAGAAGGAGGAGACTGTTGAAGAACAGAAACAGGATGATAAACTGGAATCTTACCTCAACAAGCAATCTGGAACGTCGGTTCAAAATCCATTGGATAAGAAAGAGGAGGCTACAATGAATCAGCCGCAGAAAAATGAAGAAAGTGCGGAAAAATCAGTAGAACCTCAGTTGCCGAAGAAAGAGGTAGAGGAGAGTAAGCCACAGATAAATGAACCAAAGAAGGATTCGGTTGCCGTCGTCTCTGACGATAAAGACAAACCGAAGAAAGAATTGAAGAAATATAAGGGATTGTATACATATGATCCGTCTGCACCTCATTATTTTGTGATGATGGTTACTTCAGGTAGTGTAGATAGTGAGGGCGTTTTGGCTGCCATAAACAAATACAATTCTACGAATCATGCATTGCTAAATTTGAGTGTCATAGAAAATTCCACGAAGGATTTCCCTCAAATGTTTGTGGTGGGTACGATGGCTTCTGCAGATCTCTCCATCTCATATTTGAAACAGGTAGTGAAAAATATGGAGATCAAGAAAGCATTCGGTAATGTGCCGTATCGTAACATTATCATTTCAAAAGACAACTTAGAGGTGCTGAAGACGACAGGAAATATCAACGTATATATGGAATTATACAAACGATTATACTTAAATCGATAGGGAGGTTGAGTATGAAGAAAGATCGAATTTTATGGGCGGATGACGAAATAGACTTGTTAAAGGCACACGTTCTGTTTTTGGAGTCGAAGGGATACGAGGTTGTTTGTGTCAATAATGGAGAAGATGCTGTCATGGCATCTTCTGAGAGTCATTTTGACATTATCTTTTTGGATGAAAACATGCCAGGTATGAGCGGATTGGAAGCCTTGTCTCTGATAAAGGAAAAGGATACGATGGTGCCTGTTGTTATGATTACCAAGAGTGAAGAAGAGAATCTGATGAATCAGGCGATTGGTAAAAAAATAGCAGACTATCTGATAAAACCTGTCAATCCCAACCAAATCTTGTTGTCCATAAAGAAGAATGTCAACAAGCGAGAAATCATATCATCTACCACAACTGATGATTATCGCTCTGAGTTCGGTAGAATTGGTATGCAGATAAACGATTCCTTCACCTATCAGGATTGGATGGACGTCTATAAAAAGTTAGTCTATTGGGAATTGGAACTGGAACAGACGGAAAATCAAATGTCGGAAGTACTTCGTATGCAGAAGGAAGAGGCTAATTCCACCTTTGTAAAGTTCATAAAAAGAAATTACATAAGTTGGTTTGAAGAGGGAAGTGACCGGCCATTGATGAGTCATGATATATTTAAGAAGAAGTTGTTCCCGATTTTGGATAATGAAGAGTCCCTCTTCTTCATCGTTTTCGACAATTTCCGTTTTGATCAATGGCGCATTGTCAGAGAGTTGTTGCATAATGATTTTTTGGTTGAAAGCGAGGAGATGTATTGTTCTATTCTTCCAACAGCTACGCAATATGCGCGTAATGCAATATTTGCAGGATTGCTACCTTTGCAAATAAAGAAAATGTTCCCTCAGTATTGGGTGGATGAAGAGGAAGAAGAGGGTAAAAATAATTTTGAGGAAGATCTGATTCGTACACAGATTGAACGATTCAGAAAAAAGTATACCTTCTCATATCATAAGATTAATGATTCTACTTCATGTGAGAAACTCATAGCAGATTACCAACAGTATGCTAAGAATCAGTTGAATGTAGTTGTGTTTAATTTTGTTGATATGTTGTCTCATGCACGCACCGATTCAAAAATGATACGAGAGTTGGCTTCTTCGGAAGCAGCCTATCGCTCATTGACGAAATCATGGTTCCAACATTCTTCAATAGTGGATTTCTTCCATCTCTTGTCAGAAAAGAAGGCGAAAGTGATGATTACAACGGATCATGGAACCATTAAGGTGAATAATGCGGTAAAGGTAATTGGAGATAGAAATACAAATACCAATTTACGATACAAGGTGGGGAAAAATTTGGACTATAACGCAAGAGAGGTGTTCGATGTCAAACAACCAGAAAAAATCGGATTGCCTTCCCCTAACGTGAGTTCCACTTATATTTTCGCAGAGAATGATGATTTCTTTGCATATCCTAATAACTATAATTATTACGTCTCCTATTTCAAAAACACATTCCAACATGGAGGTATTTCTATGGAGGAAATGTTTGTTCCTTTGGTAACGTTGAGTTCCAAAAAATAACAGACGATTCGTTTGAGAGAATGGTTTTATAGACGTCTTTCAAAATCTTAGCATAATCCTTGTAAATTTCAGGATTTATTTGGAAATTCGCAACTGAAATAGATGAGATGAAAATGGATTTGTTCTTTAGTATAAAAGGCTGATTCGTAAATATTTATGTTTTCGTATTGGAATTGATTGATTTTAGAGGATTTCAATTTTTACTATTGATTTTTGAATAAATAATTAAATTATAAAGTGAAATTTTTAAGTTGTAAAAAAATGAGAAGAATTTTATTAAGCATTTTAGCAACCTTTTTTGCGGTGACAATTGCAATGGGTCAGTCGTCCGACCGCAATCGTATGGGTTTTTTTGCCGTTCCAGGGTATCCGTATTGTCACATGCCAAACACTTCTGAAACATATGCAATTGTGACAGATAATATTGTTCCTTTGACGAAGGATAATGCCTATATTGGAGAAGCGTTGAATTTAGGTGTCGCATATTTGAATCGTGTGCCAGATCCAGATGGAGCTGATTTTGTTATATCAGTGGATAATACCTATTTTAAAAAGTCAAAGGTTGACGTGGTGGATCCAAATAAAAAACGTCAAGAACCTCGTAAGGAGACAAAACAACAAAGTGTGATTTTGGAAATCGGTAGATTCAAATGGTATGATACACCGAAACAAAGTGCTACTGTAAACAATACACCACAGCCATCTGCTCCTCGTAAGTTTATTGCTAAACAAACGATTGAGATGGGATTCACTATTCGTGTGATGAACCAAACAGAAGATGGAAACGGACAAGTGGTTTTCTCAGATACAATTTCATTCTTGGAGGATATAGAATCTGATGCTTGTCCAGATCCACAAATGGCAAAGAATAATTTGGCTGATAAAACAAAGGATTATTCTTTGAAAACGTTCATGAAGGGATATCAAGGATTCTTGGCAAAAGTTGTGGGTGCAAGTGGTACTTTGGTTAACTTCAAAATGTATTCTGTAAAAACAAAGAAAAAATGTCCGTATGATTATTCTGACATCAACAATGCGTACACTCAATTTGCAGAACCATACGAATTCATCAAGAAACGTCATAGTCAGATCGATAAGTTCAAGAGAATGGCAGAACCTTCTGTGACAGCATGGAAAAATGCATTGAAAGAGGCTAATTTGACTGACAAAACGGCAAGAGTAAACAAAGAGATTGCAGCTGCGATGTACTACAATTTGGCTGTTTATTCAGTTTTGATTAAAGACTACCAGGCTGCTTACGATTACTTTGTAAAGGCAGATGAAACAGATCTTGGATTTGATGATGCATTGGCTATGTCTAAGTTGACTATGACTTGGATAAAAGCAGAAAAGGCTTATCAGAAGAGAATGGAAAACGATGCTGCAGCAGCTGCTGCTAATCAAGAAAGCAAGTAATAATATTGGGAGTTATAAACTCACATTAAAAGGAAAGGGCGTCAAATTGAATTTGATGCCCTTTTTCCTTGGCACTTTTCGTGATGTCACATATTTGTATTAGATCATTTCGTATGGTATTGGATAAGTCCCTCTAACGGACTTTTCTCAATTGTAGAGACCTCCCTTCCGTTGATTTCAGCTGCCTCTGTCAACTCTTTTTGAAAGTAAAAAGCAATAGAACCAATGCATCCTATTGGTAGCTTTTCAGGGTATTGATAGATGTTTCTGCGGAAGAAATCATGGAAACAATCAATAAGAAACTGATGAAAGTAAGGTTCTTCCTTATGGTTGTAGACATGTTTGGAAAATTGTGCAAGAAAACGATTGGGAAATGGTCGCTTGTAGATATTCTCCATGAGAACGGCAGGAGTCATCTTCTCTTCCGAAAAGAATCTATTTGAAAGATCCTTGGGTGCTAATCCTTTTAGTATGTCGCTGACAAGTCTTTTCCCGATGACGGCACCACTGCCTTCATCGCCAAGTATGAATCCCAGAGGAGATACGTTTTTGACAATCTCCACTCCATTGTAATGGCATGAGTTGGATCCTGTTCCTAAAATGCAGGCAATGCCTTCATTTTTGTTGAATAGTGAGCGGGCTGCACCTAGTAAATCATTGTATACTTCAACAGAGGCATTAGGAAATGTCTTTTGAAGCGGACGTTGCACCATGTCGCATTTCTCTTTGAATGCACATCCGGCACCGTAGAAATATACGGAATGGGTCTGCTTTTTCATCTCAGCAGAACAAACATCATCGATTGTTGAAAAAATCTCCTCTTCTGTTTGATAGAAGGGGTTAATGCCAGCAACTTGAGTTTGCTGTATGATTTCTGATTTTTCTACCCATATAAAGTCACTTTTTGTAGAACCACTATCAACGATGAGAGTCATAAAGCATAAGAATTTGATGAGATGACAAAATAACCATAAATTTTTCATAACAACAATAGGAAACGATTACAAAATGTAAAATTTCTTAATTTTCTCTTTTTTTCGGGCTAAAACCAAAAAAAACGTGAATAAAATATGTTTTTTAAGATAAAAATGCCTAAATTTAGACTTTGAACGAATTATGCCGTTCAAAAAAGGTGAAAGGTGAGTATTTTGATTGTAAAATGTTACGTATATGAGTTATCTAAGATTTGACAAAATGTTGCTGACAAACCTCGAACAATCGTTGTATCGGGAGATGTTGCGCACAAATAAGTCAGGTGCTTATCATTGTACTACGGTGGTGGGATGTAATACTCGGAAATACCACGGGTTGTTGGTGATCCCGATTAAGGACATGGATAATGACAACCATGTTCTTTTGTCATCTCTAGACGAAACTGTGGTGCAGCATGGTGCTGCATTCAACTTGGGACTTCATAAATATGGACCAGATCAATACTCTCCTAAGGGACATAAATATATGCGTGAGTTTAATTGTGATGTGGTCCCTTGTGGCATCTACAGAGTGGGTGGTGTAATTTTGTCGAAAGAAAAGGTTTTTATGTCATTTGAAAACCGAATCTTAATAAAATATACGTTGTTAGAGGCGAATTCTCCGACAATACTTCGGTTTAGTCCCTTCTTAGCTTTCCGTAATGTTAATGAGTTGAGTGTTGAAAATTACCATGCGGATACATCCTATCGAGAGATTGATTCTGGTATTTCCATGTGTATGTATCAAGGTTATCCAACATTGTACATGCAGTTTAATAAACCGATGCAGTTTATATCTCAACCCAATTGGAATAAAGGAATTGAGTATCCAATGGAGTTGGATAGAGGTTATTATTATAAGGAGGATCTTTTTGTTCCTGGTTATTTTGAAGTTCCAATCAAACGTGGTGAATCTGTAATATTTTCTGCGGGTGTCAGTGAACTTCGATCAGAGGAGTTGCCTAAAATCTATTACGAGGAGGTCTCCAAAAGGACAACCAGAACTAGTTTCTTCAATTGCCTGAAAAATTCAGCTCAGCAGTTTTTTAACAGAAAAAATGCGGAAGAGTTGTACCTATTGGCTGGATATCCGTGGTTTAAGTGCCGAGCAAGGGATATGTTTATCTCTTTGCCGGGTGTCTCTCTTGCATTTGATGATTTGTCAGGATTTGAGAAAATCATGGCAACCATGATTCCGGGCATTCGAAATTTCATGAATGGCAAACCTATTGAACGAGATGTTCAGGGATTGGAAGAACCAGATGTCTTGTTGTGGCTTATGTGGGCTGTACAAGAGTATGCGAAAACGACTTCGGCTGAACAAACATGGAAAATGTATGGGGAGTTTTTGAAGGAAGTCATCGAATATATCTTAAAGCAAAGACATCCTAATTTGTTTGTTCATGAAAATGGACTGCTCTATATCAACGGTTGGGATAAACCTGTTACGTGGATGAATTCGGAGTGTGACGGACATCCAATAACACCAAGAAGCGGTTATGTGGTGGAGTTTAATGCATTATGGTACAATGCACTTCGCTTCGTTTCTGAATTGGCTGCCATAAATGGGGATGACTACTTTTCGGAGAGTCTGACTTTCTATGCAGATAAGGTGAAAGAGAACTTTGCACCAACCTTCTGGAATGGTTATTATCTATACGACTTTGTTTCGGGTGATTACCGTGAGTTGTCTGTTCGTCCTAATATGTTATGGGCGGTATCTCTTAGATATTCTCCATTAGAGAACAAACAAAAAAAATCTATTGTGGATATTTCCACCAAAGAGTTGCTTACTCCTAAGGGACTTCGTTCATTGAGTCCGAAAAGTCAAAATTATCATGGAACTTGTGACGGCTCGCAGAAAGATCGTGATCAAGCATCTTATCAAGGTGCTGTATGGCCTTGGTTGATAGGAACCTATCTTGAGGCTTATCTGTCGGTCTATAAGAACAGTGGATTCTCATTTGCGGAAAGAACACTCATAGGTTTTGAGGAGGAGATGAGTCTTGGATGTATCGGAACACTTGCTGAAATGTATGATGGCAATCCTCCATTCAAGGGAAGGGGAGGCATCTCTTTCGCTATGAATGTGGCTGAAGTGTTGCGAGTGTTGAAAATTTTGAATAATTACAACAATAATAATATATGAAGGCGTTGATGTTTGGTTGGGAATTTCCTCCTCATATACTTGGAGGTTTGGGTACGGCAAGTTACGGCCTTACGAGAGGTATGTCTGTGCAAAAAGACATGGAGATCTCTTTTATGCTACCTAAACCTTGGGGAGATGAGGATCAAAGTTTTTTGAAGATAATTCCTGCAAATAAAATTCCTATTTGTTGGAGAGAGCCTGATTGGAATTACCTAAACCAAGAATTAAATGGACGAATCTCACCAGACGAATATTATCATTATAGGAATTGCATCCGAGAGGATAATAGTTTCATCGGTGTCAATGGCATAGGATCTGTTGAGTTTTCAGGTCGTTATCCAAATAATCTACAGGAAGAAATCCGCAATTATGATGCAGTGGCGGGTGTTGTTTGTCGTGCATTGGATTTTGATATTATTCATTCTCATGATTGGCTGACATATCCTGCAGGTATTCATGCGAAGAATGTTTCAGGGAAACCATTGGTGATTCATGTGCATGCGACCGACTTTGATCGTAGTAGAGGTAACGTAAATCCTACCGTTTACAACATAGAAAAGACTGGTATGGATTATGCAGACCATATCATCACCGTTAGTAATTTGACTCGTGAAACAGTCATCAATAGATATCATATAGACCCTGCAAAAGTGACAACCGTTCACAATGCGGTGGAACCGTTAAGTCCTGAAATTATGGCGATAGAACCAAGGAAAGGAACGAAAGATAAGGTTGTTACTTTCTTGGGACGAATTACAATGCAGAAAGGACCAGAATATTTTGTTGAGGCTGCTTATCGTGTTTTGCAACGTACGAAGAATGTTCGTTTTGTAATGGCTGGTAGCGGCGATATGATGGAGAAGATGATTCGTCACGTTGCCTATCGTAATATTTCAGATAGATTCCATTTCACAGGTTTCTTGAAAGGGAAAGAGGTGTATGAAATGCTTAAATCAAGCGATGTTTATATTATGCCTTCTGTCTCCGAACCATTCGGTATATCCCCTTTGGAAGCTATGCAAGTGGGCGTTCCTACAATCATATCTAAACAATCTGGTTGCGCGGAGATCTTATCGAATGCCATCAAAATTGATTATTGGGACATCGATGCCATGGCTGATGCCATCTATTCCATTATCACTTATCCTTCTATGTATCATTTCCTTAAAGTGGAGGGTAAAAAAGAAGTGGATGAAATTAAGTGGGAATACGCTGCCCAAAAGGTTAGGCAAGTGTATAACAAGGTGCTCGGTTGGAATTGATGTATAATCTTAGATAATGTAAATATATAATATATGAAGTCAGTTTGTTTCTATTTTCAGGTTCATCAACCTTTTCGATTAAAACGATACCGTTTTTTCGATATCGGTAGTGACCACTATTATTATGACGATTATAATAATGAGGAAATCATTACAAGAATAGCTCACAACTGCTATTTGCCTGCTAACAATACGATCCTTCAAATGATTAAGGATACAAAGGGTAAATTTAAGGTGGCTTACTCCATCTCTGGTATTGCATTGGAACAAATGGAATTATATGCTCCTGAAGTTATAGATTCCTTCAAAGAACTTGCAAAAACTGGATGCGTGGAATTCTTGGCTGAAACATATGCTCATTCTCTCTCTTCTTTGATTGAAGATAGCGATGAGTTTGAGAAACAAGTGAAATCACATGTGAAAAAGATCCAGAACTTGTTCGGCTATAAACCAACCATGTTCCGTAATACAGAGTTAATTTACTCTGATGATATCGGTGAGCGTGTCGCCAACATGGGATTCAAAGGAATGATCACCGAAGGTGCTAAACATGTCTTGGGTTGGAAGAGCCCTAACTATGTCTATTGTTGCGCTAACAACCCTCGTCTGAAAATCTTATTGAAGAACTTCAAACTGAGTGATGATGTGACTTTCCGTTTCTCCGATTGGAGTTGGAATCAATTCCCCTTGACTGCTGATAAATTCATGGAGTGGATTAAGGAAACACCTGAAGCTGAAGATGTTGTAAATCTCTTTATGAATTATGAAACATTCGGAGAGTTGCAAGGCGCAGGAACGGGTATCTTTGAGTTCTTGAAAGCTCTGCCTTATTTTGCTGACAAAATGAACATCGATTTTCAAACTCCTTCAATGGTGATTGAAAAAAGGAAACCAATAGACCAAATTCATGTCCCATATCCTATGTCATGGGCCGACGAAGAGCGTGATCTCTCCGCTTGGTTGGGTAATGAATTGCAACGGTCTGCTTTTGATAAATTAAATGCAATCGGAGAACGTGTCCGCTTGTCGAATGATAGACGATTGGTTCAGGATTGGCTCTATCTTCAGTCGAGCGACCACTTCTACTATATGTCCACAAAATATTTCTCCGATGGTAGCGTTCATAGCCATTTTAGTCCGTATGACACTCCATACGAGGCATTTATGAATTATATGAACGTGCTTAGTGATTTTATTGAACGTGTGAACTCTGTCTTCCCTGAAGGCGTGGATAATGAAGAATTAAACTCCCTTCTACAAACCATTGAAGCTCAGGGGAAAATCATAGCAGAATTAGAAGAGACAAATAAAAAGTTGTTAGCTAAGGAAAAAAATGTAACTACAGCAGCACCTAAAAAGAAGTCTGCTCCGAAAACGTCATCGAAGAAGTCTACCAAAGCAATTCCTAAGTTAACACCTGATGATACAGATAGATTAAAGGCTTGATAATTCAGTTTTCTTCACAAAGTAAGGGTAGGAGAGGGTATGTCATTCTTGATGTACTCTCTCTCTTTTTCTCATGTATTTGTTGGCCAGAAAGATCTCTATTCGATGGAAAATTCGTAATTTTGCACCGTTTTTAGAAAATGTATGACAAAATTTAAATCAATATTCTGTTCTGAAAGGAACTTGATACTCATTCTTTCCATCAGTTTCCTTTTCTTATCATCTTCTGTTAGTGCGGAAAAAGATTCCACAGCACGTTCCATGTCATGGCAGATCCGTGGTGATTATGGTATGGTTTTCTCGACAAATGATCTTGTGAAGGGCGGTCATTATAACCCAGATCCAGCTAATCAAGGTTGGACTTACAACCCAGACGATGAGATAAGAAACTATTCTTCTTTGGGAATACAATATCAGTGGGGATTGAAAAAAGATGATTGGCGACACGCAGCGTATCGAAATCCTTATTTCGGCGTAGGCTTTCATGTGGGGAATTTTAATGATGAACGTTTGGGAAATCCTTTCTCCCTCTATTTTTTATATGGATCAGAATTTTTCCGTTTCACCAAATGGCTTTCTTGGAATGGTGAGTTAAACTTAGGCTACTCCTCCAATTGGAACCATTATGATAGATTTACCAATCAAGATAACGTTGCCATCGGTGGAAGCAATAACATACATGTCTGTTTGGCTACTTACTTGCGTTTCTTATTGTCGGATCATTGGGATCTTCGCTTGGGTGCGAATTTTACCCACTATTCCAATGGCGCACTCAAAATGCCGAATAGGGGAATGAACATGTTGGATCCGTTCCTCTCACTAGGCTATAGAATCAATGAAGATCGAGACACCCCTCGTCCTTCATTCAAATCTACTCGTCGACCTTATCGACTTGATCATGATTTCATTCTGACCACCTCTTGTCGACAGGTATATTTCAATATGGAAAATACAAATTTGAAAACACAATATGTAGATTATCTGTTTCATGTCTATGCATTCAGTTACGCTCCAATGTTTACTCGCAGTTACAAATATAAGTTTGGACCAAGTTTAGATTTTAAATATGATGAAAGTATTGGCGCTCGTGCCGATTATGTCTACAATGAATATGATGAACATTATTATAATCGAGTTTGGTTGGGTGAGAAAAAAGACCGATTCTCTATGGGAATCTCTTTGAAAGGAGAGGTGACAATGCCCTATTTCGCAGTCTTTGCTAATGTGGGATATGAGTTCTGGCACAAGGACGAAAGAATCCCTCGTGTGTATGAACAAATAGGTGTGAAAATACAACCTTACGGAAATTTCTTTGGAATGATGGGTGTTAGAGCGGTGTACTTTACAAAAGCTCAGTATATAACATGGAGTGTTGGTTATACATTGAAAGGAAAAGAGAAAAAAGAGTGATGAAATCGGCTTTTTTTGACATTTTGGAAAAAAAAAGAATGAAATTTCATGAAAAATAATTGCTTAAATTATTTTGATGTTTGAAAAACTTCTGTACATTTGTTGCTGATTTGCTGATAAATAGATGTTGAAAACCATAAGCGTTTGTTGTGTAACCTTAAATTATATATGTTATGACTGTGTTTATTTTTTTGTTTTTCTTTTATTGGATTGTCTTGGGAATATCTATTCATAAAGCCAAGATTATCGATGAAGAATAGAGATGTTTGTTGAGATTTGCCATTTGATAAATGGTTTGTTCAATCTTTGTTTAACAGTGATTCTGCTAAATAGGGGATGGTTTTGCTTTCATTTGTTTATGATATGATGAAGTTTCATACGATTCTGTTAGGAGTGCGGTTCGAAATTTTAGAAAAAATTTTTGTGCGATTGAAAAATACTTTATATTTGTATGCATAAAGTAAAATAGATATGAATCATTATTCGAACAATAGCAGACGTTGGTGGCGCTGGTCCTAGTTTAAATGGAGGATCCGTCAATCGATATATGCAATGTTCGAGCGATATAGAAAGCAGTAGGCCTCCATGACCTGCTGCTTTTTTTATGAAAATAATTGTTAACGATATAATAATAGAAAATGGAAAAACAAAAAAGATTCTTCTTACAAGAAAACGAAATACCTAGAGCATGGTATAACATTGTAGCTGATATGAAAAACAAGCCTCTTCCAATGTTGAATCCTCAAACAAAGGAGCCTATTAAGTTGGAAGAGATGTGTGGCCTTTTCAATCGTGCTTGTTCTGAACAAGAGTTGAATACAACAGATGCTTGGATCGAAATTCCAGAAGAAGTTCGTGATATGTATAAGAGCTATCGTTCCACTCCGTTGGTTCGTGCATACGGCTTGGAGAAAGCCCTAGATACACCTGCTCATATCTATTTTAAAAATGAAAGTGTCAGCCCTGTTGGTTCTCATAAGTTGAACTCTGCTTTGGCTCAAGCTTACTATTGTAAAAAAGAGGGTGTGACAAACATCACTACCGAGACTGGTGCTGGTCAGTGGGGGGCCGCTCTTTCTTATGCTGCAAAGGCATTCGGTTTGGAATTGGCTGTCTTTATGGTTAAGGTAAGCTACCACCAAAAACCTTACCGTCGTTCTATTATGCAAACATTCGGCGCACAGGTGATTGCCTCTCCTAGTATGAGTACGCGCGCTGGTAAAGATATCCTAACTGCTAATCCTACTTATCAAGGAAGTTTGGGTACTGCTATCTCTGAGGCTGTTGAGTTGGCTATGGGTACTCCTAATTGTAAATATGTATTGGGTAGTGTGTTGAATCACGTTACACTTCATCAGACTATCATTGGTCTAGAGGCAGAAAAACAAATGGAAATGGCTGGCGAATACCCTGATATCATCATAGGTTGCTTCGGTGGTGGTTCTAACTTCGGCGGTATCTCTTTCCCATTCATGAGACATAATATTTTGGACGGAAAGAATACATTGTTCTATGCTGCAGAACCTGCATCTTGTCCTAAGTTGACTCGTGGTGTCTTCCAATATGACTTCGGTGATGAGGCTGGTTATACTCCTATGTTGCCAATGTTTACTTTGGGTCACAACTTCGCTCCTGCGCATATTCATGCTGGCGGACTTCGTTATCATGGTGCAGGAACAATCGTTAGTCAGTTGATTAAAGATGGTATGATGAAAGGTGTTGATATCCCTCAAATTGAGACGTTCGAAGCAGCTACTCTATTTGCACGAACTGAAGGTATCATCCCTGCTCCTGAATCTTCTCACGCCATCGCAGCTGCTATTCGTGAGGCTAAGAAGGCTAAAGAGGAAGGCAAACAAAAAGTTATCTTGTTCAACTTGTCTGGTCATGGATTGATAGATATGTCTGCTTACGATCAATACATCGCAGGCGACCTTACTAATTATGAGTTGCCTGATGAGGTGATCCAAAACAATGTAAGCAAGTTGGAAAAGATTGTTAAGTAATAATTATACATCTGATAAGAACAGGAGCGCTTACTGAAGTGCTCCTGTTTTATTTCAAAATGATATAGAACTCACTAGAACAGATAGTAGTATGGAAGATTTTTATACTATAGCCCTTCAAGGGGACGTTGAGGCACAATATAAATTGGGTTGTTGTTATTATACGATGAATTTATAGAATTCACTTTTTGTGGTACTGTTTTTCTTGTAGTTGAAAATGGAATGATATACCATTTTTATATTATTTCCGTTTATGATAAAAAATTATTACCTTTACGAGGGAAATATTATTCGTTGCGTATGAGTAGAATGATTGATTATTTAAAATTATTTATAAAGTTAATAATTATGTGGGGTATCTTTTCTTCTTTTTCAAGTTATAAGTCTGAATGGACTTCTGTAGAAAAAATAGCAAACACAAATCCGAAAACAGCTATTGAGAAAATCAATTCGATAGAAAAGAAATCCATTTCGGAAAATAATTATGCTCAAAGAATTAAATGCATTGCTTATCGTGGTAAGTTAAAAGAGAACATTGAGGATTCTGCATTTGTGGATTGCGCTGCGGAAATGAATGCGCTTTGTCAGTCATTGAACGATGATGTGGCAAAATCCATGGCTACCTACATGTTGGCTAAGTTGTATAGGAATTACTACTACAGTAATCAATATCTCATCGGTCGCCGTACAGATCTGGCTGATTCTGTCCCCGAAGATATTAACGAATGGCCTTCTAATCTATTTATAAATAAAATACGTGAACTGACGGGTGTGGCTTTGTCGAATGAAAACTTAAAGAAGGTCCCTTCAGAGGAGTATGAAGCCATACTGACCTTGGGTGAGGATAGCCGAATCTATCGACCAACACTCTACGATTTAATTCTTTCGGATATTGTCGAATCACACAATCGATATACTCCTATCTATTCAGAGGAAGAAAAGAACAAGTTTCTTGCCGACTGGGTGGAGTTTCATGCTAATGATGCGGAAAGAGACGCGTATGTTTATGCAAAATTGAAGTGGATTCAAGCTACTTATACGCTAGATAAACAACAAAAGGAGAAGGAAACCATCTTGCAAGAGTTGCTTTCGAAAGAAAAGAACCATCGTGCTTCTATTTTGATTCGAGAAGCGTTGTGTCAGGAGTGGCTGAAAAATAAGAATCAGAATTGTAATGCGGAAGATTTTGATCCTTCTCTCCCTCAACGCATTCTAGATGTTTGTCATGAGGGAATCGATGCATATCCCCACCATCCTAAAATAGGTACACTCAAAAATATAATCAATGAGGTGGAACAACCTTCTATATCTATCTCCTTGTATGGAAGTAAACCTTATTCAACAGATAAGATAAAGCTGAAATTGCATTATGCTAATTTAACAAAGACCTCTTTTTCTTTATATAAATTAAAAGTCTCTTCGGAAGAATTTCATAAGGAAAGGAGCAATCGTAGGGATATGCCGACTGAACTGATAAAGGAGTATTCGTTAAATTTGGAAAAGACAAATTATTATATTCCCAAGGATACCATTTATGAGATAGATGCTTTGCCTTATGGTGCGTATGCTATCCGTTTGAGCAAAGATAATGTTTGCTTTTTTGAAGTGTCCGATTTTTATTGCATTAGAACAAGATCCAAGTATGATGATTTTGCGGAAGATTTTTTCATAATGGATTCGAAAAGCGGGGCTCCTATAAAAGATGTATCCATTGAAGGTCATCGATTGAAAGATGAAAAATCTTACGAAGCAAAATCTGACCCAAATGGTTTTGCTCGTATTAAGGGATCTAAACGTGAAAGGGTAAGCTTTTTCTTGAAAAAAGGGAAAGATACGTTCTTCGACCCACAATGGGATTATCTTGGAGAATCAAATCAATATAAATCTTCTGACAATCGAGGACAGTATTGTGCCATCTTTACAGATCGTTCTATTTACCGTCCAGGACAAACGGTCTATTATAAAGTGATTTACTACAAACTGGAGGATGAAAATACTTCGTATGTAGTGCCTAATAAAACAGTGAATGTCGTATTATATGATGCGAACTATCAAGAGGTGGGGAAACAGACACTGACCACAAATGAGATGGGCTCCATCGCTTCCTCTTTCGTCTTGCCTGCTAATGGTTTGGCTGGTCATTATTCGTTGAATGTTGATGATAATGAGACTCATTCTATTAGGGTAGAAGAGTATAAACGTCCGACATTTGAGGTGAAGATGACTCGTCCGACGAACTCTTTTTCTTTTGGAGATTCTATAGTTGTTTCTGGTCATGCAGATTATCTGTTGGGTACACCAGTTTCAGAGGCTAAAATAGAATATCGTGTGGTTCGTAAACCTTCCGTTTGGTGGTGGCGTCCAATTGTTGATCGAATAGAAGAAACTATTGAGGAGGGAGAGTCTTCTATTAAGGAAGACGGTACATTTACAGTTTCTTTTTTAGCACAGAAAAAAGAGGAAGACGAGGATTTGTCTTATTATCAATACACTGTATATGCTAAGGTGACAGATGCAAATGGTGAAACACACGAGGAGGAAATCTATGTCACGGTGGGTGATCGATCTCTTGTGTTCTCTTCATCCATTAAGAGTCGTGAAATAATGAATGAGTTCCCTGCTGTTAAATATAGGGTGATGAATCTGAATGGTGACGGACAGAACGCAAATGTGACGTACGAAATAAAAAATGGAGAGACTGTCGTTGCTACTGGTACAGTTTCGTCTGATGCACAGAATGGATTTGTGATTGCGGAACAGACGAAGGAATGGAAATCCGGCTCATATAGTATTAGGTTGTCTGCCAAGGATGATAAGGGAAGAGATGTGAGTCAGACGTACAATGTGATTCTCTATCGGGAAGATGATGCTTGCCCACCTGTTGAGACTGTTTTATGGCAGGAGAAGGTTACAAGTGTTAGTTTGGATTATGATGAAAAATATACGGTTCGTATAGGTTCCTCTTTGAAAAATGCTCATCTGCTGATGATTGTGGATGATGAATTTAAGGAGGTGGAAAAGCGTTGGGTGACATTGAATAATGAAACCAAATCATTTACATTCTCGTTGAACAAAAAAAATGGAACGGCGATGAATGTGAAATTCTTCTTAGTGAATGAGGGCGAGTGTCAAAGCACATCGTTTACCATTTATAAAAAGAAAGAGTCCAGGAAGTTGCCTATGAAGCTATCTGTCTTCCGCGATAAGATGATGCCAGGTTCTAAAGAGACGTGGACGATTACAGTGCCGAAAGAGAAAGAGTCTGAAGTGTTGGCAGCCATGTATGATGCGTCGTTAGATCAGTTTGTTCGTCATTATTGGTCGTTCTCTCCGTTCTACTATAAAAACATCCGTTTCCCATATTGGAGTGAATACAGTTGGAGTCGTCCATCCGTTTATTGGGAAAAAGATAGAAACTTTTATGTGATCAATTGGAAGTTTGATGATTGGATGTCGCTTCCTTCTGGGGATGTGAATCGTTATCGTTTTGCCTCTCGAAGGATGATGTCCATGAGTAAATCTGTAGCAAATGCGGATGGTGCTTATATGGTTGAGGAAGAATCTGCTGTAGCAGATATGGAAGAGGTAGCAATGGCTAAAAATGTTGTTGCTGAGGATCTGTCTCGGAATGGAATCAACGCGGAGAATAAACCTACAGAAGAGAAGGGCGACGATTCTGTAAAATCTGACACACCTAAAGCTCGTACCAATTTTGCAGAGACGGCTTTCTTTTATCCTCAGTTGAATTCCAATAAAGATGGGGAGGTGATATTGTCTTTCCAAATGCCTGAGAGTCTTACCCGTTGGAACTTCATGGCCTTGGCTCATACAAAAGATTTGTATTACGATCAGTTGCAGGAACAGATGGTGACACAAAAGGATTTTATGATTACACCGAACCTTCCTCGATTCTTGCGTAAGGGTGACGAGTGCGTATTATCCGCTAAAATCATTAATCTCTCTGAAACGGCTCAAAAAGGAAAGGCAAAGACCCAATTGCTAGATCCTGTTACAGAACAAACGATTGCGGAAAATAGTGCTGATTTTTCTGTTGAGGCTGGTGTGAACACTTCTGTAAAGTTCTCCTTTGCAGTGCCAAGAGAGTGGGATGCCGTATTGGTTCGCACCTCTGCTGTGTCAGATGGTTTCTCTGATGCAGAACAGACTCTACTTCCAATCTTATCAGATAGAATCGTCTTGACACAATCCTTGCCAGTCTATGTGAGAGGCGGACAGTCGAAAAACTATTCGTTTGAACAACTGAAGAACAATCAATCAGAAACCCTTTCGTCACGTTTCTTGAAATTGGAGTTCGCAACCAATCCAGTCTGGTATGCTGTTCAATCACTCCCTTCGATTGCGGTTGTGGAGCATGAGAATGCAATCAATTATTCAGTTGCTCATTTTGCCACTTTGATGGCTCAACACATTGCTACGTCCAACCCTCGAATCTTTAATGTGATTCAGATTTGGAAACAACAGGGGAAGGATAAAGAGACCTTATTGTCTAACTTGGAAAAGAATCAGGATGTGAAGAATGTCTTGTTGAATGAAACCCCATGGGTGTTGGAAGCTAGAAATGAGACAGAACGGAAGCAACGTTTGTCTACACTCTTCGATTTGAATGATTTGAAAAATAAGTGTCAGAATTGGGAGAATAAACTGAAGGAATACAGAACGGATGAAGGTTCTTACGTATGGTTTAAAGGCATGAATCCGAGTCGCCATGTGACGTTGTTCGTTTTGGATAATTTCGCTCGGTTGAGAAAGGCAGGTATTGTAGATAATGATTTCTTGAATAAGATGGATTATACTTCGTCGCTTTCTTTCATGGATAGTGAGATTCAGAGAGACTATGAGTGGTTGAAGAAATATCATCCAAAGGATTATCAAAAATATGCATACATCAGTGTGGAACATTTGTATTATTACCAAATAAGAAGTCTATATTCAGAGGTGGCAATCAAATCAAGTGCTCGTGAGGCTTATGATTTTTATTATAAATTGATTGAAAAAGAGTGGAAAGACTTCTCGTTGAATGGGAAGGCATTGGCAGCCATCGTATTGCATCGAAATGGAAATCAGTCGTTAGCTAAGAAAGTTGTTGAATCATTGCGTGAATTCTCAACCACCTCGGATGAAATGGGTATGTATTGGCAAAAGAATGTAAGTGGTTATTTCTGGCAAGATGCAGCGATTTCCACTCATACCAGAATCATGGAGGCCTTTGAGGTGGTAGATCCACAACAGAAAGAGCAAGATGAACTGCGCTTGTGGCTACTCAACCAGAAACGTACTCAAAACTGGGGAAATACAATAGCCAATGTGGATGCATTGAATGTCTTGTTGTTAAGCGGATCCGATTGGTTGTCAAAGGATAATCAAGTGACGATTAAAATGGGCAACAAACAAATCGAACCCGAGCAGACAGAAGCAGGTACAGGTTATTTCTCAACTATCATCGAAGGGAAAGATGTCATTCCATCATACGGAGATATTGAGCTGAAGAGCGAGGATGGCGGTAATATCTCATGGGGTGCGATGTACTGGCAGTTTGAAGAAGAGATAGATAAGGTCCTCAAAAACAAAACGGCTTTACATGTAGAGAAGATGGTGATGCTAGAAGAACATGTGAATGGTAAACCCGTATTGAAAACGATAGATAAGAATACAAAACTGAAGGTGGGTGACAAACTGGTGATTCGAATCACATTGCGGACGGACCGAGACATGGATTATGTTTCATTGAAGGATCAACGAGCAAGTTGCTTGGAACCTGTGACACAGATCTCGGGGTACAGATGCAGTGATGGAACCTGTTATTATCAGTCGCCAAAGGATGCTGCCATGTATTACTTCTTCGACCATTTGGAGAAAGGAACATTTGTTTTTGAATATCCATTATGGGTGACACATGCCGGATATTATTCAAATGGAATCACTTCTGCTCAGTGTTTATATGCCCCAGAATTTTCATCTAATACGGGTAGTGTGAGGATAAAAGTAAAATAAAATATGTTAAGATTTGTTTTTTTGTATTAATATTGTACCTTTGAAAGAATATTGACAATTAGAATAGTAAAAACAACAAGAATTATATGAGCCGTAAATTTTTAAGGTATTTTATTCCTTTTTTTTCGATGGCAGTTCTTTTGCTCACGTCATGTGAGGTGGAAGAATATGACCTAAAGAATATGAACGCAGATAGTTTGATGGTGGAAACCGCTTTGGATGCACCTGTCGGCAGTGTGAATTTGACTCTGAAAGATGTCTTCAGACACAGGGGGTCTTCTGGAAATATCGTTACGATTGATTCAATTTATGAATTAAGTAAGATGATTGAGGAGAGCGATATTCCTTTGCCGTTGGTGGCAATCACGGGTACGGATATCTCTGCGAGTGATACATTGAAAGATGTTGATTTTGGCAATTACTTTGGCAAGGGGGAAATTCTAGACTCGTTGGAAGATATGAAATTAAAAATGAAGGTTGTTAACAAACTGCCTTTTGAAGTGAAGATGGAGATAGGATTTTTGCGAGGTGACACAGTAGGTTTTGACTATAACGTCAATTTGCCTATAATAGAGATGAAGGAGCTCAAATCGTTAAGGAGAGCATTTTCTGTCAATAGCGCAAAAATTGACAAGAAATCTCATGAGGTGATAGAGGCGGCTTATTCAGATGTGAATTTTGAATTTTCGGGAAAAGACACTGAAATGCTTCAAAAAGTAAATCATATCAAGATCAACTATCATATGGCAATGCCGTTGGATGGCTCTCTCTACCTAGATGAGAAATATGGTTTACAGGTTAGCTTAAGTGCCTATATGAAGGCGAGATTGTTGTTAAATGATTAGGGAAGGAGGGGTAAAGATGAAAAGCAAAAAAATGACAAGAATAATCGCAAGTGTTGTGATGATATTGCTCCCATGTGTGGCGAATGCACAGATGAGTAATACACTATTTTTCGATAAACAAAATCTTCGTCAGCATAAGGTGAACCCGGCTGCACAGCCTATTGGAAAATTTTATGTGGGTATGCCTGGTATTTCAACGATTGCGATATCTGGAGGTAATAGCCGTTTTACTTTTGATGATCTGGTTGAAAATAAAGAAGTGAATGGAGAGGTCCGCACGTTACTCTTTATGGACAAAAATGCAGACGTCATGCAGAATTTCTTGGATAAACTGAAGTTTAAAGAGCGTGTCTATGCTTCATATCGGGTGGATTTGCTTGATTTCGGTTTCTCGATTAAAGAGAAAGGCTTCTTTACGTTTGGTCTCTCCAACAGAATGGAGACCATGCTGATTTTACCACATCAGATTCCATCCATCATCTTTGGTGGAATGAACAATCATGAAGTTTATGATTTCAGAATGAATCGACTCTCCGTAAGTTCAACCCTCTTTTCGGAGATAGCAGCAGGTTATTCTCATAAAATTAATGATAAGCTATCTATCGGTGGAAAATTCAAGTTCCTGTTGGGACATCTTAATGCGTACACCGATTTTTATGATTTGGATTTGATGGCAACAGAAGATGAGTGGCACTTTAAAGGAGATGCCTCTATTCATGGTTCTGTTCCAGGATTACGTTTCGTGCCTAATGATAAGCATCAGTTTGGCGAAGTCGAGTTTGATGAGGATCAACCGATTCGTTCTTACATAAAACCACGTGGAAGCGGTATGGCGATAGATCTTGGTATGACCTACCAAATACTTCCTGAATTGAAAGTCTCTGCTAGTGTCTTGGATCTCGGATTTATTCGTTGGAGAAAAGATCTGGTACAGTTGGATAAAAATGGTGACGTGGTTTATAATGGTGTAGAGTTTGATATTAATGATGACTCTACCAAATATTATGAACATTATGGTGACGAATTGGAGAATTTGTATGTGATTAATGATCATCCAGAAAAGTATGGTTCTGCTTTATCTACAAAACTTAATGTGGGTGCAGAATATTCATTGTGGGAGGATCGCGTAGGATTTGGGTTCTTGTCGACCACCTATTTCTTCCGTCGTACAGCATGGGAAGAGTTCCTTATTTCAACGAATTTCCGACCTTGCAAATATGTGTCGTTGACTCTCTCTTACAATATGTTTGATGGAGAGTGGAATAATTTAAATGCAGGTATGAATTTGAATTTAGGACCAGTCAACCTTTATGCGGCGCTTGATCATATTCCATTGAAGTTTGCTAAGATTGAAGAATATAAGATTCCATCGAATACTCGATCGGTAAGGGCTAATGTAGGACTAGCATTCCTCTTCGGTACCAAGAAACGTGATAGGGATAAAGATGGAGTTCCTGATAAATATGATAAATGTCCAGATACCTTGCCAGGAGTGGAGGTTGACGATGCTGGTTGTCCGAAAGATAAGGATAAAGATGGCGTTCCAGACTATTTGGATAAATGTCCAGGCACACCAAAAGGCGTGAATGTGGATCCTTTGGGTTGCCCTGTTGATGACGATGGTGATGGTGTGGCAGATTACTTGGATTATTGTCCTAGTACACCATATGGAGTGAAGGTTGATTCAAAGGGTTGTCCAATTGATACGGATGGTGATGGAGTTCCAGATTATTTGGATAAATGTCCAGACACTCCAGAAGGTGCAAACGTAGATTCACTTGGATGTCCTGTTGATACGGATGGCGATGGTGTATTCGATTATTTAGATAAGTGTGCTGATACACCAGAAGGTGTGAAGGTGGATTCTCTTGGATGTCCAATTGATACGGATGGTGATGGAGTTCCAGATTATTTGGATAATTGTCCAGAAGAGGCAGGTGTAGATTCGAATAAGGGATGTCCTGAGATAAATATGAAACAAGTGTTCAAGAAAGCTCTCACGGGTATTCAGTTTGAAACAGGTAAATCGATCATCAAGAAAAGTTCTTATCCGATATTGAATGATATTGCGAAGATCATGAAGAATAATCCTTCATACAAGCTTAATATTGTTGGACATACGGATAATGTCGGAAATCCTAAGTGGAACAAAAAATTGTCATTGAGTAGAGCAAATTCCGTGAAAAATTATTTGAAGAGAAAGGGTGTTGCTGCATCTCGTATGGAAACGTCAGGATTAGGAGACACAATGCCTATAAAGACTAACAAAACGGCGGCTGGAAGAGCTAAGAATCGTCGTGTTGAATTTGAAGTAGAGTATTAGTCACTCTTTTGCATATAGGAAAGAAGAGGATGATGTATCAGATGCATCATCTTCTTTTTTTCTCTTATTTGTATGGATAGGGAGATATAATAGAGTAATCTTCTTTTGAAATTGAATAGTGCTTATAAAATTTTTCTCTCTACGAATCAGCGCATTAAGAAAAACTTCGAAAAAAAGTGGGAGAAAGTTTTGGAGGGGAAAGAAAAAGGTTATACCTTTGCACTCGCTTTCCAAGGGAAGCACCACCGCGAGAGGCGGGAGGGACGAAGAAGAGAGATCTTT
>CACZUS010000010.1 GCA_902784425.1 uncultured Bacteroidales bacterium | reverse complement strand
TTTCACAGTAAACTTTTTCCATAATGTCCGCTTATAAAGCGTCCACTTCTGCAAATGTAAAAAATAATCCCAAATCAAGGAAGGCCAGAATGATTTTTTGGCAAGGTTGGGATTCAATGCTTCTTTACTCAAAAATAATTTCTAACTTTGCCTAATTTCAAAACTCAAAAAAGATGAAAAAACTTAATTTAGAATTCATTAAAAAGGCGGATTATATATTGGTTTTCTTATGTGCCACTATCGGTTTACTATTTTTCCTCGCCTCGCTCTCCTTCATCGTTTACGACATGTTATCAAGACATTCATCTTACGAACGATCCGTTACAAGAATAGAGACAGAAGAAGAACAGTCTCAAGAACCATCAGAGGATAATCCAAAGGAAGAAATCGAAGAAAAAGAATCCATCAAATTCCAAGAGATGATTAAAGATGTATATGTTTTCAGGGTAACCGACCCTAAAATACGCATAGAAACGAGACTCAGTTCTAAATATGGAAAAGAGAAAACGAATATTGATAACGGACTGACTAATTTCCTATTTATATACGATCAAAAAGAAGAATATAAATTATTCCCCACAAACTCACAATATATTCGTAACTTTCTCTTATACAATTATAATGAAAAGGACTCTGTTCGATATAACTTATATACTGTCATAAAAGCTGACACCAATAATGATAAATATCTTGATGACAACGATGATATTTCATTTTACATTTCTGATTATAATGGGAAAAAACTAATGGAAGTCTCTTCTTCTATTATGAGTCTTGAACACATCAGCGGATATCGTTTCCTTTTCACTGAGTTTCATGACAATGAACTAAAATACTATGTGTTCGATTGTGCGAAAAGAGAAAAGAAGCTAATCAAATCTGTCAAACAAAAGGTCGAAGACAAAATTATTTATTTAAATTGAGTTCTATAATTACACCATGAAGAGAATCTTTACATGCTTATTGACTGTTTTAGGTCTAACATCCGCCTGCAGTCAACAGACACCAGATAATCTGGATGTATTCCAAACAAAGAGTGGCAAAACCATCTCTTTTCACGCACTCGTACATGCCAGTATCCGAATTCAATATGATGGGAAAGAGATTGAAATCGACCCTGTCACAAAACTGGGCGATAAGACAATCGACTATGCTACTATGCCAAAAGCAGATTACATCTTCGTAACCCATGAGCACTTTGATCATTTTGACAAGGAAGCTATTGCTCTACTCTCCGGAGATAAGACTCAACTCATCACCAACCAACGATGCGCCGAAATGCTTGGAAAGGGTATTGTGATGAACAACGGAGATTCTTCTCAAATCTCTGTCGACATCAAGGTCGAAGCAGTTCCTGCCTACAACACCACAGAGGGGCATCAGCAATTCCACCCCAAAGGAAGGGACAACGGTTACATTCTGACTATCGACGGACTAAGAATCTACATCGCAGGAGATACGGAAGACATACCTGAAATGTCCGAGATCAAAGACATCGACATCGCATTCCTACCCTGCAATCAACCATATACGATGACTGTAGATCAATTGATACGAGCAGCAAAGATTATCCGTCCCAAAGTGCTCTTTCCTTACCACTATAGCAACACCGACCTCAGCGACCTACCCAATCGTCTGAAAAAGGAAGGCATAGAGGTTAGAATAAGGCATTATGAATGAGATTTCTCTTGTTTGCCATATTCCTCATAAAAACGATTCCAAAACATTGGATAATTGGTCCGCTTTAATTTTTCCCTCAATGAATAATCCTGATAATGATGTCCCGCCCGATTTCCTAAATACTTGACAAATGAAGATAATAATAGTTGAAAAAGCGAAATCAACCTAAAACGAGACAGAAAGTAACGAGCTCCCGTCTTAACAATTTTCAGTCCCTCTCCCACCTCATCTTTTACTGGGAATTTATCATGATGCATAGCTAAAAAGACACCAATATCAAAGTTTCTCTTATATTGTTGTTTAAGCGTATAATTATGCGAATGGTAAACAATTGCCGATGCTTGATAGGCAGTTTTATACCCTCTACGTAACAACGACGAAGCCATCATCATATCCTCATTGGTAAGAATCGGAGATGTAAAACCACCCATCTCATCAAAGATTGCCCGAGAATAGAGTGCACATACATCCGACAAAAAGAACGTCTTAATACCATACTTATCTACATCATGAATCGAGCGAATCCAACTATTATCTGGATAGTTGAAATGTCGTGTAAACTTCTCCACTGGAGAGGCCGTCTCATAAGGTATCTGTTTGGCAAATGAAACAGCAACAGAGGGGTCTGCAGCCAATACTGTATAGAGATTTTCGACAAGATGACCATCAGCAGGCAATGCATCTTGAGTAAGAAACAAGATATAGTCCGATGAACTATTTTTCACAGCCCAATTACGGGTTCCCCCATGATCAAAATCCGACTTGGCAATGGAGAAAAAACGAGTGTTCCATCGACGAGCGATAGACTCTGTTTGATCGGACGATTGGGAATCAACAATGATGATCTCAGATAGCTTTATCGTCTGATTATGCAACTGAGCCAATAACTTATCCAGATATGGCTCCGCATTATAAGTAGGAATAATAGCAGAAACAGAAGGATGTATAGGTAGAGTCATACGTTAGATTCCTCTCATTTTTTCTTCTACGATTTTCCTAAAGTAGTAGCTATAACCTTTGATTTGTTTCAAGGTTTGAAGCGACATGAATTTCTGTGTGATTGGACGTTGATAATCATGAATAATGGAGATATAAGGGAGGTAAATGATTTTATACCCTTTTTTCTTCATACGTCTGCAGAAATCCGCATCTTCTGGTCCGTAGAAAATTCTCTCATCAAGGAAGCCCACTTTTATCTGTGCTTTTTTTCTAATTAATTGACAAGCACCAACAACGAAATCCACCTCCATTGGATCAGAACCAGAAGTATCATACAATGTTCTGGCATAAGCATTAGGAAAGAGGTCCAATCCAAATTTCACACCAATGTTATGTAATCCACTCTTAATCACTCCCAATCTTGTTGGATAATGTTTACAGCTAGCCTGAGGCAATCCATCCTGTCCAATTAATTTACAACTACACAAGCCCACCTCCTCATGCTCTTCCATGTATCTCATCATCTCATCAAGAGCCTCCTTATTCACTATTGTGTCACTATCCAGGAAGAGAAGATATTCACTTGCAGAATTAACCATACCAATATTACGAGCCGCAGCGATACCTCTATTCATACCACAACTAATCATTTTTACATAAGGATAAGAATAGGTGATAGCGGCACGCGTTTCGTCCGTTGATGCATTATCCACATACAAAATTTCCGTCTCCGGATCATCCTTAACGAATTCCAGAGAAGCTAAATTCTTCTGTAAGAAATGCCATGAATTATGGCCGATAATAATAATGGTTAACTTCGTTTTCATAATATTTAGTTGTTTCCTTTAATGGTAGGGTTTTATAAAGATTTCGTGAAACTCTCCTTAAAGAAAATGCAAGAAAACAGATAGGTCTGTCTTCCCATCAATAAACGGAAGACAGACCTAAATATTGTTTATTTCAACTTCTTTATTAATGCATCAATTTCGTTATACTTGGTGCCATTGCCAAGACGATAGTATGAAGTCTTCAACAAGCTCAAATTGTCAACATCGTTAGGGTTAACAGATCTTGCCTTCTCTAAGAAAGTGATAGAATTTTTAAATTGTTCGAGAGCAAGGTCTTTTGCTTTTTTGAATTTTGCATTATCCTTAATTTTGTTTGCAACATCCATAGCAGTTTCTCCCTTCTTAATGTAAGAAAAACCGCAGAAATAATTTGCATTAAAATTATTTGGATCAACTTCAATAGCCTTTTTAGAAGACTCAATTGCTTTGTCAAAGTTCTCTTTTCTTAAGTAAATCTGAGCTTTGATTAAATAGTATTGTACATCTTTTGGATTTTGTGCAATTGCCTCATCTACATAAGCCAATGCTTCCGTATCCATATTGTTTTCACGATAATGGTTGATCAAAGAACCAACGAAATATGAATTATCGTTAGGGAATTTCTTGATAGCTTCTTTCAACGTACTAATCACATTCTGAGAATCTCCTTTTTTCTCATAAGCTTGATAACTCCATTCATACATTGATCTTGCATATTTCGGATCTGATTTCAACTCATTCATATATTTTAGAGCTGTTGCATCGTAATCTCCATTATTTTTCTTAACAGAAGCTTCAATAATGTATGATTTAATTTGGTTATACGTTGTATCAGATTTCAAATTCAATTTTTCTGCAACTGGGCTATCAGCCAATTCAATGTATTTGCTCCACAAAGTAACTGCCTGACCATATTTTTGTTGTAGATAACTATCAACACCTGTATTATACAAACAATCAGCACCTAATTGTAACTTAGAATTGATTTGTTTTGCATATTTAGGTTTCACCTGACCTTTTTCATTAGGCAAAACATCTAATTCTGCAACCTTCTTATATGCATCTACAGCTTTTATAATGTTTTCAGACTTTGCTTCTATATCATTTTCTGAAGTGTATAGTCCATAATAAACTTGAGAAGCAACCCAATAAGTCTTTGTTTGATTAGCTGTTGTTGAATCTAATATTGCAGCCTCAATCAATTTTTTTGCTCCAGCATAGTCTACTGGATCATAAAGTTTCGCCTCTGCATTACTAACATTCTTTTTCTGTGCAAATCCACATGTTGCAAGTGCCAAAGCGAATACTGTAATCGCAATTTTTTTCATTTTAAAATGTATTAAATGTTATTACTATTTATTATCATTATTAGTGGTTTCTTCATTATCCGATGCAACATCTCCTCCTTCAACCACACCTTCAACTTCTTCTTCCTCATCCGAATGAATCACCTTACATACTGATGCTATTTGATCATTCTTCTTAGTCAAGTTGATCAAGCGAACACCTTGTGTTGCACGTCCTTGTACTCTCACTTCAGACATGCATAGACGAATAGTGATACCTGACTTGTTGATGATCATCAAATCATTCTCATCCGTCACACTCTTGATGGCAATCAATTCACCTGTCTTATCAGTAATGTTCAACGTCTTAACACCCTTACCACCACGATTCGTGATTCTGTAATCCTCAATGTCTGAACGTTTTCCATAACCTTGATCAGAAACCACCAAGATGGTCTCCTTCTGAGGATCCTCGATGACAATCATTCCGATCACCTCATCATCTGGTCCATCCAATGTCATACCCTTAACACCTGTTGAGACACGGCCCATCTGACGAACCTTTGACTCGTTGAATCGAATAGCCTTTCCATGTTTATTAGCCAAGACTATTTCTGAATTACCATCTGTCAAACATACATCGATTACCTTATCATCTTCACGAATCAAAATGGCATTCACACCATTTGCACGTGGTCTTGAATAAGCCTCCAACGAAGTCTTCTTCACAACACCATTCTTCGTACAGAAGATGATATTATGACTCTTGTTAAACTCTTCATCATTCAACGACTTCACGCAAATCAATGCATTGATCTTATCATCAGAATCAATATTCAACAAATTCTGAATAGCACGACCCTTGGCATTCTTAGCACCTTCTGGTATCTCATATACCTTCTGCCAGTAGCAACGGCCTTTCTGTGTAAAGAATAATAAGGTATTGTGCATAGAAGCAGAGTAGATATACTCAATAAAGTCTGCATCACGCGCAGCACTTCCCTTCGAACCAACTCCACCTCTGTTTTGTGATTTGAACTCTGCCAATGGAGTTCTCTTGATATATCCCAAATGTGAAACGGTCAACACCATCTCATCATCTGAATAGAAATCTTCAGGATTGAACTCCTCTGCGGTAAACATGATTTGAGTTCTACGCTCATCTCCATATTTTGCTTTCACCTCAAGTAATTCATCCTTGATGATTTGCATTCTCATCTCTTCGCTTGCCAAGACTGCCTTCAAGTGATCTATCAACTTCATCAACTCAGCATATTCAGCACGAAGTTCTTCGATTGCCAAAGCAACCAACTGACGCAAACGCATCTCAACAATAGCCTTAGCCTGTTCCAAATCGAAGTTGAAACGATCCATCAAACGTTGTCTTGATTCCTCTACCGTCTTGGATGAACGAATAATCTGAATCACCTCATCCAAATTGTCCACAGCGATGATCAGCGCCTCTAAGATATGAGCACGTTTCTCTGCCTCACGCAATTCAAACAACGTACGACGCGTCACCACATCCATACGATGTGCAACGAACTCTACAATCAAGTCCTTCAAGTTTAACAACTTCGGACGTCCATGTACCAATGCAATATTATTTACACTGAATGAAGATTGTAATGCTGAATATTTATATAATTTATTTAAGACAACCTGACTGTTCGCATCTCGCTTCACATCAATAACGATACGCATACCTTCATGGTCTGACTCATCATTGATATTAGAAATACCCTCAATTCGTTTCTCATTGACCATATCAGCAATAGAAGAGATTAATTCACTTCTATTAATTTGATAAGGTATCTCGCGAACTACGATTTTATCATGTGATTCATCTGTCTCAATCTCACACTTAGCACGAATAACCACACGTCCGCGACCCGTCAAATAAGAATCACGCACGCCAGAATATCCATAGATAATACCACCTGTAGGGAAATCAGGTGCTTTTATCAGTTTTATCAAATCCTCGATGTCAACATCTTTATTGTCAACATAAGCAACTATGGCATCGATCGTGTCGGATAGATTATGTGGCGCCATATTGGTAGCCATACCAACAGCGATACCAGACGCACCATTCACCAACAACTGGGGGATACGGGTAGGCATAACCGTTGGCTCCTGATGTTCCCCATCAAAGTTATCTTGAAAATCAACTGTTTCCTTATCAAGATCAATCATTATATCCTCGGATATGCGACTGAGCTTCGCCTCAGTATAACGCATAGCCGCTGCAGAATCACCATCTATGGAACCAAAGTTACCTTGTCCGAACACAAGTGGATAACGTAACGTCCAATCCTGCGCCATACGTACCAACGTACCATATACGGACGAATCTCCGTGTGGGTGATACTTTCCTAACACCTCTCCTACAATTCTCGCTGATTTCTTCGTTGGCTTACTAAACGTCAAACCCAACTCATTCATACCAAACAACACACGACGGTGCACAGGCTTAAAACCATCACGCACATCAGGCAAGGCACGCGAGACAATCACTGACATCGAATAGTCGATGTACGAGGATCTCATCTCTTCATCAATATCAATCTTGATAATTCTGTCTTGATCTTCCATTATCTATTTTTATAATATAATTAGTCATTACTAAAAACGCATAAAATTACAAAAAAAATTAATCGGGACAAAAAAAATTTTTAACATTATATGAAATACAACCCCTTTTGTTCTAAGCCTTAAACACTTATATTTTCAACAAAATTTCACACTCTTTTCAATTGATGTTTCATCGCTTTCCGAATCATCTAATTTGTCACACTAAACATCCATTTGTAACGGATGAAATTTTCCAAATTAGTTTTCAACAATTTGCAGATTAACGCCCGAAAAAAGCACTTTTTGGTATAAGTTTATTATATATTTGCAAAAAAATGTAGATTGCAACAAGAATACAATTATAGTTATGGACACGACAAGTTATTCACAAGGTGTAAAAGAGGTGCTGATGTATAGTCGAGACGAAGCCATTCGTTTGGGCAATAACTTCATCGGCCCTGAACATCTCCTACTGGGAATTTTACGAAGTGGTGAAGGCCTCGCCGTCGATATATTGAAATACTTGCAGGTTGACTTGAAATATGTAAAAGAGACATTGGACGATAAACTTCGTTCCGAAACGGAAGTATCCGAATCCAACGAAATACCTCTTATCAAATCAGCTGAAAAAATACTCAAAATAATGGCGCTGGAATCCCGCTTGTACAAAAGTCAAGTGCAAGAGACTGAACATCTCCTCTTGGCCATTATGAAAGACAACTCAAACGTGGCAGCTCAGGTCCTCCTCAGCGAAAATGTTACATACAAAAGCATTCAGAACTATTTGATCAACGGAAACGTGAAGAATATGTTCGTGGATGAAAGCGGCTCTAAACCGGAAGAGAACAACAACGCTTCTGGTAAAGCCACAAGTAACCCTACAGAGGAAAGCAAAATCGGCTCTTCCACCCCTGTTCTAGATAGCTTCGGTAGCAACCTGACCAAATCGGCCGAAAATGGTCTGCTCGACCCCGTCGTAGGCAGAGAAAAAGAGATCGAACGTGTATGCCAAATATTGAGCAGAAGAAAGAAAAACAACCCTGTACTCATCGGCGAACCTGGTGTTGGTAAGTCGGCTATTGTAGAGGGACTCGCTCAACGAATCGTCGACAGGAAGACTTCTCACGTGTTATTCAACAAGAAGATCATCTCTCTCGATATGGCTTCTGTTGTGGCTGGAACAAAGTACCGCGGACAGTTTGAGGAACGAATCAAATCGATCATCAATGAACTGAAAAAGAATCCTGATGTCATCTTATTCATCGACGAGATTCACACAATTGTTGGTGCTGGTTCATCCCCTGGTTCTCTGGATGCTGCCAACATTCTGAAACCTGCCTTGGCTAGAGGCGATATTCAATGCATCGGTGCCACAACTCTGAACGAATATCGTGAACACATCGAGAAAGATGGCGCATTGGAACGCCGCTTCCAAAAAGTGCTAGTGGAACCTACTACCGCAGAGGAAACGCTGCAAATTCTCCATAACATCAAAGAACGTTATGAAGATCACCACTATGTAACCTACACGGAAGAGGCTCTCAAAGCGTGTGTCAAATATACGGAACGATACATCACCGACCGTTCTTTCCCAGACAAGGCTATAGATGCTCTCGACGAAGCGGGTGCTCGCACTCACATCTCTAATGTGACAATGCCTAACTCAATCACCGATCTTGAGAAGAAAAAACAGCAATTCAAAGAACTCAAAGAGAAAGCTGTCTCCGATCAAGATTTCGAATTGGCAGCCAACTATCGCGACCAAGAGAAACAATGCACTCAAGCTATCGAAGAGGCTAAGATTGAATGGCAAAATGAAATGAAAAACGAGCGTCAAAACGTGGATGAAGAGCAGGTGAAAATGGTCATCTCCATGATGTCGGGCGTTCCAATCCAAAATATCGCACAAGAAGAGAGCGAGAAACTGCGTCACATGAGCGAGAAGCTCGTCGGACAGGTTATTGGACAAGACGAGGCTGTCACTAAAATCGTCAAATCTATTCAACGCAGTCGAATCGGACTGAAAGACCCTAACCGCCCAATCGGTTCCTTTATCTTCGTGGGTCCAACCGGTGTCGGTAAAACCTATTTGGCGAAAATGTTGGCAAAGGAGATGTTCAACTCCATCGATGCTCTTATCCGCATTGATATGAGTGAATACATGGAGAAATTCTCCGTTTCAAGACTGATCGGAGCGCCTCCAGGATATGTCGGTTATGAAGAGGGCGGACAGCTGACAGAACGTGTCAGACGTAAACCCTACTCCATCATCCTACTTGATGAGATTGAAAAAGCTCACGCCGATGTCTTCAATCTATTACTTCAAGTCCTCGACGAGGGTCGCTTGACTGATAGTTTAGGTCGTCAGGTAGACTTCAAAAACACAATTATCATCATGACTTCCAACGTGGGAACACGTCAGTTGAAGGACTTCGGAAAGGGTGTTGGTTTCTCCATGACAGTAAACTTGGAAGACAAACAATTCGCTCATAGCGTCATTCAAAAGGCTTTGAATAAGACATTCTCTCCTGAATTCTTGAACCGTATTGATGACATCATCATGTTCGATCAGCTTCAGAAAGAGTCCATCTTCAAAATCATCGATTTGGAATTGAAGGGCGTCTACGAGAGAATCGAAAAAATGGGCTATCATCTGTCGCTAACAGAAAAGGCAAAGGACTTTATTTCCGAAAAAGGATATGACATTCAGTTCGGTGCCAGACCACTGAAACGTGCCATTCAAAAATATGTGGAAGATGAAGTGGCTGAAGTCTTATTAGCCAATAAGGTCTCTGAAGGTGATACCATCACCATCGATTACGACGAAGAGAAAAAAGCTATACAATGTAAGGTATAGCCTCAACTCATACAAACTAAAAAAGTGTGTCGAAATTCAATTTTGACACACTTTTTTTTATTGAATCATCGTAATGGTTAGCCGTGATAATTTCCCCAAACACATATAAAAATCATTGCAAAACAGAAAAGGGATAGTATGATAATACCCGATACAACAAGTACAATAACCACAATTGATTTCCCCCATGAATATTTCTTTTCCTTATGTAAAACACACACACCAGCAATTAGTATTGCCAAAGCAAAAATGACAGCGAAAACATTTTCTAATTTTTCAAGTTCTGGATTCTTAGCTGCGCTAGATTTTTTCCCCAATCCAAATGCATTATTAGCGACTCTCACCTGTTTTGGAATCTTATTATTGATGTGAGAACAATCATTAAATGCATAATCATCAATATACTTCAAAGAGGATGGCCATTTGACATACTCAAGAGAGGAACATCCATCAAAAGTATGGGATTCAATACGATCAATAGAATCAGGCAGAATTACACTTTTTAAGTTTACGCATGAATTGAAGGCGTATGAACCAATTTCTTTCACTGAGTTAGGAATCTCTATGGTTTCCAAATTTCGACAGCCAGAAAACATCCTAGGAGGAATAGAAGAAAGGGAATTTGAGAGTCGTACTTTTCTTAATTGAGTACATAAGCCGAAAATGGAATAATTTCCAATGCGGCAGACTGTATTAGGCATTACAATTTCTTCGATAGCCGTACATGATTCAAACGCGGCTGAACCGATATATTCCAATCCATCAGGAAGGTTGACCTCTCGCATCTTACAATCTTTGAATGCATTATCAGTTATAATTTTAACACCTTTCGGAATAACAACCCTACCAGTATCCTCACGATTAGTGCAACCTATACACACCGTATCATTGTCGGTTAATAATATGAAATTCAAAAACTTGCATAATTCAAAAGCGCCTTCTTTAATTTCACATTTGCTAGGGACATTAACATTCTTCAAGTTTTCACATGACGAGAAGGCTCGCTGACCTATCGTTTTGAGTTTTTTAGACAGAACAACAGTTTCCAAATCAAAACATTGTCCACAAACCTGATCGTTGATATTTCTCAGACTTTCAGGAAAGACTATCTTTTTAATGACATTATTATAGGAAAACGCTTCTTTATTAATATAAGTAACACCTTCGGGAATGACCAGATTCTCTGGACAATCATCATGACTTCCGACCCATCCGTAACATTTAGTACCATTGGCATACAATAAGAGTTTCGATTTTTTATCAACTTTTGTGCAACCAAAACTTTCCATAATATTGATTGCATTATCACCTATGTATTCAACAGATTTGGGAATATTAATATCTCTTAATGTATATGGAAACGCACAACTTCCGATGCTTATTAAACCTTCAGGTAAAACA
Source organism: uncultured Bacteroidales bacterium (assembly GCA_902784425.1). GTDB lineage: Bacteria > Bacteroidota > Bacteroidia > Bacteroidales > Paludibacteraceae > UBA1181. The sequence continues at coordinate 42,145 of CACZUS010000010.1, read as the reverse complement.
ACACGTTCCACTTCACAAGGGCGACAAAAAGCACGGTCGTCAATAGCAACTACTCCTCTAGGTATGACAATTTTCTTTGGGCAACGACTTCCATTACCGACCCAGCCATAACATCGAGAACCATCGTCGTAGTATATCAACTTGTTTATTTTCTCACAACCCGCAAACGCATCAACTCCTATTTTATATAATGTAACAGGCACGTTAATGTGTTCCAATTGTTCGCAATAAAAAAAAGCAGAGTCCCCTATTTTAACTAGAGAAGAAGGCAAGTTTATGCTTCTTAATGAAGTACAATAATAAAATGTTTTACTTTTTATTTCCCTTAATGAAGAGGGAAGATGAACTTTGGTATAATCTCTTGCTTCTAGAATATCATCCCGAGTCAGTTCTGTCACCCCCTCTTTAATAATCAACGTCTCCCCCTGAAGAGTATAAATCGCATCGTCGGCTTTCACCGTTGGCAACAAAAAAGCGGTGAAAAGCAGTAGAAGTGCAACTATGGTATGTGAATTTTTATGTGCCATATTATTAATAAACTAGTGTGTTCACAAATGAATTATTGTATTCTTTCGCATTAATAATTTTTTTGAATCCAATACGTCAAAAAGAGATCGTACACTGAATACTCTCCCTGCTCATACGTAAGATAATCACGTTCCAATAATCCCTTCACAGCCGACTGAACCATACTGGAGGAGGGCAAACGATACTTATGAATGAAGGCCCCAGAAGTGATTGATTTGGCATGCCCCTCTTTGGCAATGGCAATAAACACCTCTTTCTGTTTTTCTGGCATACGGAATAGAGTCTCCCGATAGGTATAATCCATAGTCGAAAGAATCTCATCCAATGATGATTGAACCATCTCTTTCGTACATGTCTCCCCCTTCGCCGTCTTAGCATATAGCGTATTGAAAAGTTTCTGAACATACCATGTGATTCCCTGTGCAATACGAAACACCTCCGAAACAACTTCAGGTTGCAACTTTTTACCATTTTTTTCAAAATGATTGCAAGCAAAGAGTTTGTATTTCTCTTCATCAATTGCCTCCAAATGCATCATGGACACACTTTGAAAGAATGGTCTTGCCGGACTAGAAAACATAACCCCCATCGTATGACGCTGACTACCCGAAAAGATAAACCTCGCATTCGAGCACTGCTGTACGTATGATCGTAACAAAGCCTCCACATTCTTCTCTGGATAAGTAGCTATCTGCTGAAACTCATCAATCGCCACCAGACATGGTCGGTCTGCATGTTTTAAATAGTTGAAAATCTCATCCAACGTATTCTCCGATTGCCGCAAATCACCCAACTGAAAATTAAAGGAGGGCTCCCCCATCGGACTAAACGATATACCCGTTTGCAATGACTTAACACTGTTCCAAAAGCCTTGCAACGCCTTCATCCCATAAGGTTTCAGTTTCTCTAATATCTCTCGACTCAACATAAAGACAAACTCACGTAACGACCTAGTCGAATAGATATCCACAAAGAAGGTATAATAATTCGATGAGACCTCCTTTCGCTGAAAGGTATGTCTAATCAAACCACTCTTTCCCATTCTGCGGGTAGCTATAATCGCCACATTATTGCCATTTTCAACCTCATGCAATAGACGTTCCGTCTCCGCTTCCCTATCACAGAAATATTCAGAAGAGACATAACCGCTGATTATAAATGGATTAGACTGCATATTCAAAAAATTATTATTTTATAATAATGCAAAAGTAATAAAATTTCCATTCCATACAAATAATAGGGGAAGAAACTTTCGAGGAGCAAAAAAAGGCCATCCATCAAAATGGACAGCCTTTCAAGTATAGGAAAAAACAAATTAGTTTTCTTTAGCGAATTCAGCCAATCGATTTTGAAGATCTTCGTATTGGTTATCTTTAATGAAGGAGGTGCAAACGCGCAATCCCTGTTGCTTACTACCCGTGGTATCCAAGCTAATGGCACTGATACCATAGAAGAGCAGTTTATACATCAAATCGCCACCCTTCATATCCTTATAACCAACTGTGAAGTAGAAACCATCACCGATATTTTGGTCGATGTCCTTATCATAAACGATATGGAAACCATTATCAGTAAATATCTTTTTCATTTTAGCAGCGCGATTTCCGTATTCGCGAACAGTCTCCAAGAAGTTGTATTCACCATCACAAGCAGCTTTAAACATAGCAGCCAAAGCATATTGTGCTGAATGGGAAGTACCCGATGAAAGAACATAAAGAATTCTGTTGACGAAGATCATACCAAACTCACCAATGGTATAGCGGTCGGCCAAGCCTTGGTAGAAACGATGGAAAATCTTATTTGAGATGGCAGTCACACCAATACGTTGACCAGCATAGCTGAATGCTTTAGAGCCAGAGATTAACAAGATATAATTATCGGTATACTTAGCCACGGTTGGTTGGAAAGGTGCTTTGTATGGTTGACTTAAATCTTTACGGAAATCCATAGCGAAGTAAGCCAAATCCTCCATCACAATTACATCGTATTTAGTAGCCAATTCACCAATACCTTTCAACTCCTCTTCAGTTAAGCAGAACCATGAAGGGTTGTTCGGATTAGAATAGATGATGTTACAGATGTTTCCTTTTTTCAAATAGCTCTCCACCTTATCGATTAGTTCCTTACCTCTGTATTGGAACATATCGAAGGATTCATACTTCATACCCAATACTAACAATTGAGTCTTTTGAACAGGAAATCCAGGATCGATAAACAAGACCGTATCTTTCTTTTTATCACATTGACCGGAAACCAAGAAAGAGGCATACGTACCTTGCATGGAACCCGAAACAGGAACGCAACCTTCTGGATTAACATCCACGTCAATAAAAGCCTTCACAAAACGAGAAGCCTGTTTTTTCAATTCAGGATGACCATCCAGCATAGGATATTTGGAGGCAACACCCGCCTGAAGAGCTTCTATCTCAGCCTTCGTTCCAATCTTATCAGGAGCGAAGCCAGGCACACCCATCTCCATACGAACATATTTCTCTCCCGTCAAGGCTTCCACCTTATTGGCAATCGTTACAATTTCACGAATTGTAGCCTTACTAAAATCTGGCAAATTGAGACTATCAATCACCGATTTCACCACATTCTTATCTAACATATCTATAATTTTTATTCATTAATCAATTGCATCAACCAACAATTTTTCCAATCCTCATCGCGATACCACTCTTTCAGCAATACTGTTTTCTGAAAACCTGCAGAAGAGAATAGGCGAAGGGAGGCATTATTAAACTCTCCAACATACGCATACAACTGGTGTAGGCAAAGGAAATGGAAAGCATAATTCTTTATGAGACGTAAAGCCTCCGTTGCATACCTTTTATTCTGATAAGGAGTATCGACCAAGACAGCCACCTCAGCCCTTGCAAAGCGAGGTTCGAAATCGATTAGGTCAACACAACCGACCGTGGCTTGGTCTTGATTGGAAACAATCATCAATCGCATCTGGCGCAAAGAAAAAATATCACCAGCTGTTTTCACATACGATTGCAAATGAAATTTAGAATACGGAGCAATAGCACTACCCTCGCCCCACAATGTAGCATCATTCTCCCATTTATAGAGCAGATCCACATCAGAAGGCTCAACGGCACGAAGTGTTATTATTTCTCCTACAAAATTCATTAGCGTATTCTATCAAGTGAACGAACCAATGCTTCATCCTTACCAATGGCACGAATAGCCAAATAAGTAAGACCGCAACTAATCACAGGGAATATCAAAGACAAGTGATAATTCATCGGTGTAGAAACGCCCACGGATGAAGATATTTCTGATGAAGTTTTCATGACAAACAGAAAGAAGAGAGCATAAATACCCACGTTCAACATGATATTGAAGACGCACACTCTCATTTGAAGGATTCTTTTCTTAAAGAGCAATATGATAAAAATATCAATCAGCAGGATAAGAATTACAAGAATCATCAAAGCCACAGAATGATAAAGATAACCACTTGTAGGTCCATTAAAGTTGGGATCGGTAAAATATTGTTTTACACCAACAGCCGTATATGAATATTTCTCAGCCAAAACGGTTCCTGCAGCAGAGGTTAGACCTGTCATATCCAAATCAGCCATAGGAACATACAACAAAAGGAATGTCAAAGCAAAAGCAATGGCAATGTACAATGTTTGAATACGCTGTAACATATCAGTAGACCAATTATTCTTATTTTTATTATTTACCAGAAGCAGACTTTCCTGCTGCCAATGCCTTTAAGTTCATGTTAACGATATCTTCTCCCTTACGAGCAAAGATAGAGCGAATACCCTCCTCTACCATCTCAGAAGGAATACCCAAGAAAGGAAGGGAAGCACCCAACATCACGATGTTTGAAACACGTGGAGATCCTACCTCTTTTGCAATAGAATCAACATCAATAATAACATGATTCTTCACTTTCTTAACTTCAGCAAGCACCTCATCAATGGAAGGATAATCAGGAATATTGATAAGTGGAGCACTATTGGTCACTACGCACCCATTCTCTTTCAAATAAGGTAAATAACGAAGAGCCTCCATTGGTTCCAATGAGATAATCAAATCGGCAGAACCCTTTGCTATCAAATCAGATGCGATAGGTTGGTCTGAGATACGCAAGTTAGACTGCACGTCTCCACCACGCTGACTCATTCCGTGAACCTCGGCTTGCTTCATATATAAATTATTCTTCACAGCTGCTTCGCCAATGACAGCAGCAATAGACAAAATACCTTGTCCGCCTACACCTGACAATATTATATCGGTCTTCATTTTTCTATAATCTTTAAACTTGTTTAACTTCAACCATAATTAATTCTCCAAAGAACCTTTCCATGTCAAAATTGGAAATATACAACAGAAAGTACTTCGTTCTTTGCAAAGGTAAGAAAAAAATCAGACAAAATGTAAGCAAAATAGTTTCTTTATAATCTTTTTGCACGAATAATATTTTTTTATAAATTTGCAAATTGAAAAAAAAGGAAGAAAACAAAAGTTAAAATATTGTTTTTCAGTATCTTAAAACGAAAGTAAACATAATTATCAATAAAGAAAAATGAATCAAGTATCAGATCGTATAGCCGCACTTGCTCCATCTGCAACGTTGGCTATGTCGCAAAAAAGTCAAGAGTTGAAAGCTCAAGGCATTGATGTAATTAATTTAAGTGTAGGTGAACCTGATTTCAATACACCTGATCACATCAAGGCAGCTGCACAAAAAGCTATCAGCGACAATTTCTCTTTCTATTCTCCAGTGCCAGGTTTTATGCCTTTAAGAAAAGCTATTGTTGAGAAGTTGAAGAAAGAGAACGGTTTGGACTATGAAGCTAGTCAGATTATCGTATCAGGTGGTGCTAAACAATCAGTTTGTAATGCTGTTCTTTGTTTAGTAAACAAAGGTGACGAAGTGATTATACCTGCTCCTTACTGGGTTAGCTACATTGAAATGGTGAAATTGGCTGAAGGTTCTTGCGTCATCGTCAAGGCTGGTATGGACCAAAACTTCAAAATGACTCCTGCTCAATTAGAGGCTGCTATTACACCAAAGACAAAATTGCTAATTTTATGCTCTCCTTCTAACCCAACGGGTAGCGTCTATTCTAAAAGCGAATTGAAGGCTCTTGCTGATGTCTTAGCTAAACATCCTAATGTTTACATCTTGGCTGATGAGATTTACGAGCACATCAATTACATCGGAAAGCACGAAAGTATCGCTCAATTTGCTGAAATCAAAGATCGTGTCATCATCGTTAACGGTGTTTCTAAAGGATATGCAATGACTGGATGGCGTCTTGGTTGGATTGCCGCTCCTGAATGGATTGCTAAAGCTTGCAACAAACTTCAAGGTCAATATACTTCTGGATGCTGCTCCATCACACAAAAAGCGGCAGAAGCTGCTTACACTGGCGATCAAAGCTGCGTGGAAGAGATGAGAAAAGCATTCGAACGCAGACGCGACCTTGTTGTTGACATGATCAAAAACATACCAAACTTGAATATGAGCCACAAACCAGATGGTGCTTTCTACGTATTCCCTGAGTGCAAATCTTTCTTCGGAAAGAAAACTCCTAAGGGCGACGTAATCAACTCTGCTTCTGATTTGGCTATGTATCTATTGGTGGAAGGCCATGTAGCTTGCGTGGGCGGTGAATCATTTGGCGACCCTGACTGCATCCGTATGTCATACGCAACATCAGAGGAAAACCTAAAAGAAGCTTTCTCTCGTATCAAAAACGCATTGGCTGCTTTGAAATAAATAATACTTATCAATCATATCAAAGGTGGGTTTGTAAAAATCCACCTTTTTTGTTGAATTTATAGAACTCACCTCTAAAAAAAGAGTATCTTTGTAGAAATCAAGAACGAAATTATATAAACATGAAAAACTTCAATTTTTACAGTCCGACCGAATTTGTTTTCGGTAAAGAAAGAGAGAACGAATGTGGACAATACGTCAGAAAACATGGTGGTTCTAAAATCCTGTTGCATTTTGGTTCCAACTCAGCTAAAAAATCTGGTTTGCTAGATCGCGTAAAACAATCATTGGAGAAAGAAGGTATTGCATACGTGGAATTAGGGGGAGTCCAACCGAATCCTCACGATTCTCTTGTATACAAAGGAATAGAGATCTGCAGAAAAGAAAAGATCGATTTCATCTTGGCTGTGGGTGGTGGTTCTGTGATCGACTCCGCTAAAGCCATTGCTATGGGTGTGCCTTACGATGGTGATTTCTGGGATTTCTATAGTGGTAAAAAGCCTGCCACAGCGCTTCCTATCGGAACGGTTCTAACCATCGCTGCTGCTGGTAGTGAAGGTTCGGGCGACTCCGTCATCACCAAAGAGGATGGCATGCTAAAGAGAGGTGCCAGTGGCGACTGCATTCGACCAAAATTCTCTATCCTCAATCCGCAACTCACCTGCACACTTCCTGCCTATCAGACTGCTTGTGGTGCAACAGATATCATGGCTCATACATTCGAGAGATATTTCACCAACACACAGGAGGTGGAGATCACCGACCGCCTGTGCGAAGCCATCTTGCTGACAATGATCAAAGAGACTCCTCGCGTCATACAAGACCCGAACAACTATGAGGCTCGTGCCAACATCATGTGGGCAGGTATGGTTTGTCACAACAACATTACAGGCGTAGGTCGCGAGCAAGACTGGAACAGCCATGGTATCGAACATGAGCTATCCGCACTATACGACTGCGCACACGGTGCAGGATTGGCTGTCATCATGCCTGCATGGATGGAATATGTGATGCAACATGATGTGATGCGTTTCGCACAAGTAGCCACCCGCGTCTGGGGTTGTCAGATGAACTTTCAACATCCGGAAGTGACTGCAAAAGAGGGTATCATCGCATTCAGACGATTCCTTTCCAGCATCGGAATGCCAATCAATTTCAAAGAATTGGGAGCGAAAGGCGAAGACATACCTCTATTGGTGAAAAGTTTCGGTATCGGTGAAGGTGAGACCGGCGGTTTCGTCCATCTCAAGAAAAAAGACATTGAAAACATTTACACAATAGCTTTAAACGCTTCCTTATAGGAGACAATTAACATGAGAGACATTAGACAGATTATCATTCAATTTGTATTGTTGCTTTCCTTCTCATTGGTGAGTATGTGCTTGAATGCCCATACGCTTATCATAACGGAGATCATGCACTCTAACGTCCATGGCATAATGGACGATCTAAACGAGTTGCCCGATTCTTGGGTAGAGTTGTACAATCCTAACAACGACACGCTATCCACCATCGGATGGAAGATAGGAACAACGTCTAATGTCTCTCTTGCATATACACTGACCGACTCTGTCAAGATTCCCCCTCACGGATTTCACCTTGTCTATTGCGATAAGAAAAAGAGCGGCAATCACACCAACTTTCGAATCAAATCGGATGGTGCAAGTGAATTATACCTCTTCGATGCCAACAATCAGATTGCCGATCATGTGAAGATTCCTTCTATGCTTGCACCTGATATCTCCTACGGAAGAATAGGTGAAAAAACTAAGAGTTGGCACTTTTTAATGCATTCTACTCCTCTACGAGCAAACGATACTGCCTTTAGTGATAGTCTTTTGGGCAATCCTAAATTTTCAACAAAAGGTGGACTCTTCAAGCAACCTTTCTACTTAAAAATTCAGCCTGGCAAAAGGGCTCCGCAGGGAACGATCATACGATATACAACGAATGGTAGTGAACCAGACGAAACCAGTCCGATGGTCCCCGACTCCATTCGCATCGACAAGACCACCATCATCAGAGCCAAACAATTTGCCGATGGATGGCACTCTCCTATCTCAAAAACACATTCGTACATTTTCCATGATAGAGAGATTACACTTCCAGTCATCTCACTTGTATCCGACAGTCTTCTACTTTACGACACAACAAAAAGCAGGGAAGGCGTATTATCATTCGACTACAGTGAAGAATGGTCGGCCGCATTTCGACGCCCCTGCAATGTGGAATATTTTCCCAAAGCAGACTCCACCAGTGTCATCAATCAGATGTCCGAATTCCGCGTGGGTGGCAATGGTTCTCGTTTCACACCCTTAAAATCACTGAATCTCTATGCGAGCAAAAGGTTCTCCAAAAAAGAGTTTGATTACCCATTTTGGAAAGAGAAACCCACTGTCAGACATAATTCATCCATTCAATTAAGGAATAGTGGACAGGATTGTATGTACACGCACGTCAGGGATGCAGTCTGTCAGCACACATTCTGTCCGTATGTCAATCTGGATTACTGTGCATGTCAGCCATGCATTTGCTACATCAATGGGAAATATTATGGTGTGTTGAACATTCGCGAAAGGAGCAATGATGATTTTGTGAAAGCCAATCATCACCCGCAAAAGAAATTTGATCAGATTAGCAATTGGAAGATCATTCATGCAGGCAATCGAAACGAGTTTGATCGCTTAGTAGCACTATACAATGCAGAACCTGTCAACTACGACTCGCTTTACCAACTTATTCAGATGGAGGAATATATCAACCTTCAGATCTTGAATTACATCCATATGAACGTAGATTTCCCAGGCAATAACAGTATACTTTGGAAAGAGCAAGACAGTACGGGTGCCCAATGGAAATGGATAGCCAAAGATTTGGACTATGGATTAGGTTATGCATACAGAGACTGGGTCTACAAGAGAAGCTATCTACATCATGCGTTACGAAAGGAACCGTTTACTGAAATGTGGTCGAACAAAGAGTACCAAGTGAAGTTATTTCAAGTAATGATGAACAACGAGAAGTTCAAGGATGAATTTATTGATCGAACCACCATTTACCTAGGTGATTTCTATACAGCAGAGAGGATTTGTACGGAGATTGATAGCTTCGTTGGTCTCATCAAATATGAGTACCCTTATATGAGAGAGCATTACCCGAATCTTCCTGTGCCCAATCACAGTTGGGAAACAGAGATTTTGAAAACCAAAGAGTGGATTAAAGGAAGAGTGGATTATTTACCCTACGACATGCAGCAGTTCTTTCAGTTAGGAGACACTTTGTCTGTCACCTTTCAATGTCAGCCACAAATTCAAAAGAGATTCAAGATGAATGAGATACCACTTGTCACGCAATCCTTCAAAGGGAAATATTATCGAAACAGAGAATTGAGAATCTCCATAGAAGGAAGCAAAGGTATTTGGGAGATAGAGAGACAATATGGAGACAGTGTAGTTACGGAGCGGAAGGAAGATGCAGAGGCGATTGTGCTAACAGCGGAAGAAGGAGTAAAGAGAGTGAATGTCAGATTCATTCAAGAAACGGGACAGAGAGAAAAAGGGAAAGCAGAGAGAAAAAAACGTTCCCGCAAATAAACAAAAAACACGTAACTCAAATTAGGAAAAAAATTATAACTTTGCAGACAATTTATATCGATATTAAAAAAAAAGTAAATATGGCTAAAATCAAAGGTGCTGTTGTTGTAAACAAAGATCGTTGCAAGGGCTGTCAGTTGTGCGTTGTTGCATGTCCTGCCAATGTATTAGCGATGTCCAAGCAAGTGAATGCGAAAGGTTACAATTACGCCATCATGGCAAATGAAGATGCGTGCGTAGGTTGCGCAAGTTGTGGTATTGTATGTCCAGACGGATGTATTTCAGTGTATAAAACGAAAATAGATTAAGATAAGATGAGCGAAGAAGTAAAGTTAATGAAAGGTAACGAAGCGATCGCCCATGCAGCTATTCGTTGTGGGTGCGATGGTTATTTTGGTTACCCTATCACTCCGCAGTCTGAGGTGATGGAGACGTTAATGGAAGTAGAGCCTTGGAAGACGACAGGAATGGTAGTATTGCAAGCAGAAAGTGAAGTTTCATCCATCAACATGGTGTATGGTGGAGCTGCCACAGGTAAAAAAGTAATGACATCCTCTTCAAGTCCGGGAGTATCTTTGATGCAAGAGGGTATCTCTTATTTGGCAGGAGCCGAGTTGCCGGCCTTGATTGTCAACGTGATGCGTGGAGGTCCAGGATTAGGTACAATTCAGCCAAGTCAGTCAGATTATTTCCAAACCACGAAAGGTGGAGGACATGGAGATTATCGACTAATCGCATTAGCGCCAGCTTCTGTGCAAGAGATGGCAGACTTTGTAGGTCTTGCATTTGACTTAGCATTTAAATATAGAAATCCAGCTATCATATTGGCAGATGGAGTTATTGGACAGATGATGGAGAAGGTGATTCTTCCAGATTTCAAGCCAAGACGTACCGACGAAGAGGTAGAGAAGCAATGTCCATGGGCTGCTACCGGAAGAAAGATGTCCCGTAAGAACAACATCATCACATCATTGGAGTTGAAGCCAGAGGTAATGGAGCAAAACAATCTTCGTTTCCAAGCCAAATACAAACAGATTGAAGAGAACGAAGTACGTTACGAAGAGATTCTATGCGACGATGCAGAGTATCTATTGGTAGCATTCGGATGTTCTGCACGTATCTGTCAGAAAGCATGTGAGATAGCACGTGCAGAAGGAATCAAGTTAGGCCTACTCCGTCCAATCACACTATGGCCATTTCCAACGAAAGCGATTGCAGGCTATGCTAACAAAGTAAAAGCCATGTTATCTGTTGAGTTGAACGCAGGTCAGATGGTTGAAGATGTACGTTTGGCTGTCAACGGAAAAGTTCCAGTAGAGCATTACGGACGTTTGGGAGGTATCGTATTCACACCAGACGAGATTGTCAATGCAGTGAAGACCAAATTAATGTAATTTCACTTAATCGGAAAAGAAAATGGCATTAGAAGATATAATAAAACCCGAGAATCTGGTATATAAGAAACCAGATATCATGAATGACAATCCAATGCACTACTGCCCAGGATGCAGTCACGGTGTCGTTCATAAATTAGTTGCAGAAGTAATTGAAGAGATGGGCTTAGTAGAAGATACCATTGGTGTAACCCCTGTAGGTTGTGCAGTATTTGCATACAACTACATCGACATCGATTGGGAAGAGGCAGCACATGGTCGTGCGCCAGCTTTGGCTACAGCCATCAAACGTCTTCGTCCTAACAAACTCGTCTTCACTTATCAAGGTGATGGAGACTTAGCTGCCATTGGTACAGCAGAGACCATCCACGCTTGCAACAGAGGTGAAAGCATCGCTATCATCTTCATCAACAACGGTATCTACGGTATGACAGGAGGTCAGATGGCACCAACTACCATTGAAGGTATGAAAACAGCCACTTGTCCTTACGGTCGTGACTATAAACTGAATGGTTACCCACTGAAAATCACCAATCAATTGAAAGATTTGGAAGGAATCCGCTATGTGACTCGTCAGAGTGTGCAAACAGCAGCTGCTGTTCGTAAAGCTAAGAAAGCAATACGCAAAGCATTCGAAAACTGCATGGACGGTAAAGGTGGTGCAAGCGTCGTAGAGGTAGTCTCTACATGCTCATCTGGTTGGAAACTATCACCAGAGAAAGCCAATAAATGGATGGAGGAAAACATGTTCCCTGAATATCCACTCGGAGATTTAATTGACAAAGACGCTAACAAATAAAATCAGAAGATATGAAAGAAGAAATCATCATAGCTGGATTCGGAGGACAAGGAGTTCTCTCTATGGGTAAGATTCTTGCTTACTCTGGTTTGATGCAAGGCAAGGAAGTTACTTGGATGCCTGCATACGGTCCTGAACAACGTGGTGGTACCGCCAACGTAACCGTTATCTTAAGTGACGAGAAAATCAGTTCCCCTATCTTAAACTCTTACGACACGGCTATCATCTTGAACCAACAATCATTGGACAAGTTTGAAAAGTCTGTTAAGCCTGGTGGAACATTGATCTACGATCCATACGGAATCACTACAGAACCAACCAGAACAGATATCAACATCCACAAAATCAATGCAATGGATGCCTGCATCGAAATGAATGCAGCTAAATCCTTCAACATGATTCTATTAGGTGGATTCTTGAAAATCAGACCTATCGTAGAGTTGGAAAATGTATTGAAAGGTTTGAAGAAAACCCTTCCTGAACGTCACCACCACCTCATCCCAATGAATGAGGCTGCCTTGAAAAAAGGAATGGAGATTATTAAGTAAGGTTATCATACCTCCTATAAATGACGTATGTCGATCTACGACGTACGTCATTTTTTTGTGTAGAGACGCACGGCCGTGCGTCTCTACGGTAACCGACAGACAAATTCAATTATTTAAAATATTTAATACCATCATCCAAGGAACATCAGTGACTGGCACACCATTTTTTTCTAGTATCACTAAAAGCTCAGTCCACACAGGATTTGATCCTTTTATAACAACTCGTCTAAAATCAGGTGTAATATAAACAAAACCAATTTCTAAATCATTCAAGACAATGAAATTGCAGGTGATGATATCATTAATGTTTACTGTTATTACTCTACTGGATGGAAAATTGTATTTGAAACGAATCTCTTTACCTTCCACTTCAACAATTGTTATGAAGTTTCGTTTGTCTTCATATATCGAACCAACAATAACAAAAGCAAATAAAATAAAAAGAAAAGAGAGAACAAACAAGTATTCATATCCAGGTGATTTAGCTAAGAAAAAAAAGAGTATGGCTAGAACAAGGGACACCCAGAATAATATTATCTCGATTTTAAATGACAAAGGAGAAGTAAGCGAAGTAAAAGGATTATCAATCGCAGAATCTCTAGGTACAAAGTTCATGTTTGTAATCTGTGCAAATCTAGCTCTTAATTCATGTGGATTTTTGTAGAATCTTTCATAGAATACATATTCCTCATCCGCCTTTGTTCTTATTGAAAAACCATTCGTCACACGATCTCCCGAAATCCATTTTGATATAGGGAAACTATCTGTCAATTGAAATTCGCAAATTTCATCGATTGGGATCCGTTTAGACCACACCCAATAGTCGATGATAATCTCTGTGTTAGTTATCGTGACAGGTGGAACTACTTTAAAGTATTTCTGCATCCACCAACCAACTAGAAAAATCGACACAATCAGTATTAAAGACAACTGATAATGATTATTACTCAACAAGAATAAAAGAAGTGCGCATAAAAGAATTTCCAAGAAAAGGATCATTCCAATAATTGCACAGAAACGTAGAGTATATTTTGATTTTGTATTCATGTTATTCAGTATTCTTTTTACACTTGTATGACTACAACTCCTCATCACAAATAAGAAGGGAGTATAAATAATACTCGAAGAGAAAAGATACAATGCTTGGCATGGGTGAATGGGTTATGCATATCTATGATACATTTTTGTTATTTTATCAATCATCAGAAGTAACTTTTATTTTCCATTCCGGATGTTTATTTAAAAGGTACTTATATATCTTGTCATCAGATTTGAAATAATATCTAGAACGTTTAAAGTCTATTGATGATGTCTTCTTTATAAGGAATCGAGCAATTTCACATACATCCCTATATGTATTATCGTGCGTCAAATCAATAAGGATTGGTTTCTCATTCACACTACAACTATCATTTACTGGTTTCCCATTCAAATAGATAGTATCATTGCTTCGATAAATTACCGATTGTGCACGTTGAACATCAAAAACAAACTTTTTTAATAGATCTTCATCATCAACTTTATTCTTTTCTTTCATCTCATTCATCTCTAAAACAATTTCATCATTAGCTTGTTTCTGTTCTTCATCACTTATTTCCAATTCCTTCCCATTTGCATCATATTTAGCAACTATCTTACAGTGGATTTCGTCTTCCTCCGCATCATCTTCATATTCGTCAACATATCCTATTACCTGTTTTAAAGAGTCTGTTAACACATAAATTGGCATATTCAAAACAGAATCAGCCTCACGTACATGAGGAGCCGAATGATACAGACAGATATGCTTATTGCCACGTCCCATAAGTTTAGTTCTTACCTCATATATACCAAAATATGTACACAAAGTGTCTATCAACTCCACAGGCGAATCATAATCTATGAGAATGGGAGTGGGGTTCTGACTCTGACAGACTTCATAGAAAACTTTATTATCACACTCTTTTATAGACGATAATTTCACACCCCTATAGTAAAAGGCAGAGTCTTTAATCATAATCTCCGGCATAGGGACCGTGAAACTCACTATCGAACTATCATGTTCGTACACTGTACTATCCACGACAAGCAAACAAGAGTCCTGATTGATAAATTGTATAGTTGGATGCGTCAACAAGTATTTAGATGCAATAAATTGTGGCCACTGAAATATTTCTGTATAATCAAGCTCTTGATATAACGTATCCGAAAGAATTTTTTCTAAATGTTCTCCCTTAATACACAAATAAGACTCCATAGCACCCCCTACATCAATATACTCTAGAAATTCTTCTTTCGTCGGTATTTCTCCTATATGCTTCATATAGCCATCCACAAAATAGGCAATACAGTAATAACCTATAGTATCATTCGTAGTTATTATTCTTTTTTCACTTGTATGACTACAACTACTCATCATAAATAAAAACGGGAGTATAAGTAATACTCGAAGATAGAAGCTACAATGCTTGACTTGGGTGAATGAGTTATACATATCTATATATTTTTTGTGGAGGGTTCTATAAATTCGTTTTTTTCAAAAATCAGTGGAACCCATTAGCTAATATTGAAAATTCATTCAACAAAATGACCTATCAAAAATAGTGGAAATTTATGAAAAGCGGTGTACTTAGTTTGATTTTATCAACATTCATATTTGAAACCAGTGACAGGCACGCCATTATTATCAAGAATATCTATAAATTCATCCAACACCTCTGATTTCAAATTCGATTCTTTTATAATAATCCGTCTATAATCGGATGATATATAACAAAAAGCAATACCTGTGTATCCACCATGTATATTCATTAGAGATATATTACTGGTAATGATATCATTAAGGTTCGCTGTTATCACTTTACGGGATGGAAATCTGTATTTGAAACGAATCTCTTTACCTTCCACTTCAATTGTCAAACGGTTTCGCATGTTATCATACATCGAACTAATACCAACATAAAAGAAAAGGAAAGATAGAATCAGCAAAAATATAGACACCAATGAAAAACCTTCTAATAAGAAAGACGACAATAACAGAGCAAGCCCCACCAAAAGCATTATTATGTCAACTTTAAATGACAAAGGAGAAGAAAATGAAGTAAACGGATTATCAATCGCAGAATCTCTAGGCACAAAGTTCATGTTTGTAATTTCTGCAAATCTGGCTCTTAGTTCATGTGGATTTTTGTAAAATTTTTCATAGAATATATATTCCTCATCCGCCTTTGTCCTTATTGAAAAGCCATTCGTCACACCGTTCAAAATCCATTTTGAAATAGGGAAACTATCTGTCAATTGAAATTCGCAGACATCATCGATTGAGACACGTTTGCTTTTTACTAAATAGTCAAGGATAATCTCTGTGTTAGTTATCGTGACAGATGGAATGGTTTTATAAAATTTCAATATCAATCTGGCTAATAGATAAATCGGCGCCATTAACAATATAGAAAATATCAGATCTTTATCAAGGAAAAGAAGAGCTGCAAATAAAAGAATTTCCATAAAAAGAAGAACTCCAATGCATACATAAAAACGTACTGTTCGTTTTGATTTTATATTCATTTCATTTGTTTTTTCACAAAAGTAATAATTTATTTCAAATATCAAATCCACGCATTACAAAAGACTCTTATAAAAAACAGAGACGCAAAATTTTGCATCTCTACAATAGTATGATTTTCTAATTGTTGCAAAAACAGATATTGATTTCCGTTTTTTTTATAAATTTGCAAAGATTCATTGAATTTATTTAAACTAAAAAACAAATTGAATATATGAAGCTTGAAGGTGGAATATTGGGAGTTGTATTCTCTCTAGTAACGTCTCTTATTAAAGGTTTAGGGGCTAAAGCAGTTGGTATTATTGTTAAAGGACTAATTTTGGGTGTTGTTGTTGCATTGGTATTGACCCCTCTTATTTTTGCATGGGGTGAATTTAGCAAATTAAGATTTTTCATTTCCATTTTGTTCTTTTTTGCTGTTATTGCTGGGGTTGTTGCATATTATGTCTTGCACAGGGCTCCTGAAATTATCGACCCTTCTATCGACCAAACAATTGACTCTAATTACGATTACATTCAAAGTAAGGTAGGTATCATTTCAGAAAAGGCAGAACCTTCTGCACTCTTTAGCTCATCTAAGGAATTTATCTTGGGCAAGCTCGGATTCTTATCACCTCTTTTGTCAGGTTTGACATACGAACAATTCTCAAAATATGCTAATACAGCAGCTCAATTGGGATCTAATGTGTCGGGTGCTGTTAATAGTACTTATTCTTATTTGAACAAGTTGCAGGATAGTAAGGATGACCCAAAGGCTTATCTGATCAATTTCCTTTCTCCTATCAAATCGTTATATAGAATTCCTATCAACGACATAAAAGGCAAAATCAGACTGGCACTTATCCTTGTTCCCGTTGTTTGCTTGGGATTTCGTATTTGGCAGAATTATGATATTGTCGGTTTTGTAAAGGGTTTATTTTAACGGAATCTTGAGGACAAAGATATTTTGACAGTATAGTTGTATCAAACAACGAAGGGTGCGATTCTGAGAATCACACCCTTCGTTTTTATTCTGTTTGCAACATGACAGGTGAATCAATTCACCGCATATACAAATTTCATCTATTTTCTTAACAACACAGCAGCCTTCACCATGTTGATCAGAGAGAGACGTGTTTCATCCCAACCTCTTGTCTTCAAACCACAATCCGGGTTGACCCAAAGGCGCTCGGCTGGTATCAGTTTCTTTGCCTTCTCCATCAGATTAACAATCTCCTCGACAGATGGAACACGCGCAGAGTGGATATCATATACACCCGGACCAATCTCATTTGGATATTCAAACTCATGGAAGACATCCAAAAGTTCCATTTGTGAACGTGAGCACTCAATCGTAATCACATCGGCATCCATATCTGCAATCTCACGAATGATATCGTTAAACTCTGAATAACACATGTGCGTATGAATCTGTGTAGCATCAGATACACTAGAAGAAGAGATTCGGAAACTACTAACCGCCCATTTCAAATATTCATTCCATTTTGAATGACGCAATGGCAATGCCTCTCTGATGGCAGGCTCATCAATCTGTATGATGGCAATACCTGCCTTTTCAAGGTCAGACACCTCATCTCTGATAGCCAATGCTATCTGCTTACATGTCTCTGACAGAGGTTGATCATTTCTGACAAACGACCACTTCAAAATGGTGACAGGACCCGTCAACATTCCTTTAACATGCTTCTTCGTCAGACTCTGAGCATAACTACTCCATTCTACTGTCATTGGGAACGGACGACTCACATCACCGAAGATAACAGGAGGTTTTACACAACGGGAACCATAACTTTGAACCCAACCATTCTGAGTGAACGCAAATCCAGCTAACTGCTCTCCAAAATACTCCACCATATCATTGCGTTCAAACTCACCATGAACCAAGCAATCAAGACCAATCTCTTCTTGCCATTCTATACAATCTTTGATAGCTTTTTGCAAATTAGCCTTGTATTCTGCATCCGACATCTCTCCCTTCTTATGCAAGGAGCGCCATGCTCTAACCTCCTTTGTTTGTGGGAATGAACCGATGGTTGTAGTCGGATAAAGAGGCAAGTTTAGTCTTTTATGTTGAAGAAGGGCACGTTTGCTGTATTCAGAGACTCTTCTTTCATCCTCTGGTTTCAATTCTGACAATCTCTTTTTCACATTCTGGTTGTGAATAAGGGAAGAGAATTTTCTAGCAGATAACGCACTCTTATTGTCCTCTAAACTGGCAACCGACTTCGCTTCAGGATGAGCACTTGCCAACTCTGCCACCACCTCAAGTTCATTCACTTTCTGCCATGCAAAGGCAAGCCATGATTTCACTTCCGATGGCAAGCTATTCTCATTAGTCTCCTGTGTTAAATCACATGGCACATGCAGGAAGGAACAAGAAGCACCCAGAATCACACGATCTGCACCCAATGCAGCAACCGCTTTCTTCACAATATTGGCTGAGTTCTCCAAATCGTTGATCCAAATATTACGTCCCTCTACCAATCCCAAAGAGAGCACCTTATTTGCAGGCAATTTCTTTAACAAAGCATCTATCTGCTTCTCATCACTAACAAGGTCTACATGCAACGCATAACTAGGCAGAGAAACAGCCAAATCTAAATTGTCGCCCAATCCTTCAAAATAAGTAGTGATGATTGTTTTAAGAGTTGTATTCTCTGCTATTTTCTTATAAGCTTCTTTATAAGCATTAGCCGTTTTCTCCGTTATATCCAATGCAAGATAAGGCTCATCAATCTGAATGAACTCTGCCCCACCCTTCTCCAACGATTGCAACAACTCAATGTAAGCAGGCAACAGATTGGATAACAAATCTAAGTTTTCATCTCGATTGGTATGATTATGAGAACCACCACAACCACATGAACAAGCCGACTCCTCACTGTGTTGATGCTCGAATTTACCAAGCAACAAATAGGAAATAGGTCCAAGTACCACAGGTTTAGTCTTATAACCAAGTGACAATGCTTCGTTAAACTCCTGAAGAGGTTTGTTATAGAACAAACTAAACTGTTGATTCTTAGCAAACTCAGGTACAATATAGTGATAGTTTGTATCAAACCACTTGGTCATCTCCATTGCAATCACATCCTGACCCTCTTTCTGAATACCATGAGCCATGGCAAAATAGAGGTTTGTGATGTCGTTCTTAAGTCCGTTATATCTTGAAGGAATAACACCTAAGGTTAACGACAAGTCAAGTACATGATCGTAGTAAGAGAAATCATTAGACGGAATCAGAGAAACCCCAGCGTCAGATAGTCTCTTCCAATTATAACTCTTAATGGTCTTGCCACACGATTTTAAATCGGATTCGGAAATTTTGCCCGACCAAAAACTTTCAAGGGCTTTTTTCAACTCTCTGTTTTGACCCATTCTGGGAAGCCCCAACACATTTGTCTTGATTTGTTTCATATCTATTATTTACAATATTATTTTTTTCTTGCAAATATAGACTGAACGCAATTAGCAGACAAATATTCTACTAAATTCAAATAATTTCACCAAACAAGACCATACAAACAAGCCAAAACAAAATAATATTCTAAAACACATGTATATTTTAGAATAAAATTTCACATAAAAGAACACTTTAACATTTCACAAACCTATCAAATTAGTAGGTTTATAAGAAAAAGTGCTTTAATTTTTCTCTTTTTTCTCCATCGAACGATTAGGATTGATATTGATAAGAGGTGTGTCACGAGAGCACAACCATGCTCCGACAGCCATCAAAACCAGACCAATCCAATAGACTTTAGGTGGTATTTGTTGAAAGATTAACAATGAGAGACCCGTCGCAATAAAAGGAGAAATGGCATAATATGCACTGGTACGAGCAGCACCCAAATAGCGTTGTGCGTAGATATCCACATAGACACTCATACCGTATGAAATCAGTCCCACCACCAAGGCTGCCACCACCATCCATACAGATTCGATTGTCTCCCCCATATAAAAGCCAACGCCCAAAGCAATAGTACCAGAGAAAAGACCTTTCAGTAAAACAATCTGTAGAGGATCCTTATCAGATATCATCTTCGTACAGTTATTATCCAATCCCCAACAGAAAGCGGAAAGGACAACAAGAAGGGAACCATTCGAGAAGCGGAGACTATCCATATCTTCGAAAGAGAGGACACAACACGAGACTGTCACGAAGAGAATGCCCACCCACAAACGTCGGCTGATTTTTTCTTTAAAAAAGAGCAAGGCGAGCAGAGCCGTCACAACCACCTCAAAATTGCTTAGTAGTGAAGCGTTTTCTGCTGTTGTCATCTTCAAGCCCATCATCAAACAGACAGGGGAAATCACATCCAGTAGAATCATGGCCACTATGTAGGGCCACTCCTTCTCTTCCAGACTCTTCTCGAGTCCGATACGTCCATGCAACATACGCATTCCACCCACCATCAACATAGCCAAAGCAGAACCGACGTAAAGGAACCCAGCCATCAGAATAGGTGGCATGTGTTCCAAGACAATTTTTGAAAACGGAGCATTTATCGCATATAGAACAGCGGCTAACACCGCAAAAAAGATTCCTTTACGAATAGGGTTTTTCTTCGCAGACATCTAATCTTCCTCCTTGGTGTAATCTATCACTTGATTTAAATAAGCAACGAATGGTTGATTTCTCTTGAAGATATCCAGTAGATGTTCCAACAAGTGCTCATCGCAAACAAAAGAATCATCCAACGGTTTATCCAAACAATATGTCTTTAGACGCCAATAATCTTTATAAGGGAAGTCAGCCAAATCTTTCGGCACTTTCTTTAAGGCATCGGTATAATCCAAGCGAAGTCCGTCCTTTGCTGCAGTCTGTATATACTTATCGAATCTTTTTCCATCATCTTGCAAATCCTCACGAACGATTTCCACCACTTTCTTATCATAGCAATAATGACCGATGGCGACCATACTCTCATCAGGATAACCTGTACCACCCACAGAGAGGTGGAAATAGTAGCCGGCATGTCCTGATTTCTTACCACCGGGAGCGATAAAAACGCCGAAATGTGTTTTATAGGGAGACTTATCCGCAGAGAACCGAATATCACGATTAATACGATAAGTACAGTCTTTCAACTCCAAACCTTCCGTGCTCTTATCAAACTGAGCCACACCAGCTATCAGTTTCATAGCGAATTGACCGAAACGATCACGTGCTGCCTCATACTCTTTTCGATGAGCATGAAACCATTCTGTATGATTGTTTTTTTGCAATTCACGCAAAAATTTGATTATCTCTTTCATAAAAAAAAATTTTTAGGTGGGTTACTTTTTTTCAACGATGAAACATTCACAATGATTGTATCACCCACTCCACAATATTACGATCTTCAGTGCTGAGATTCACTCCTATCTTCACCCTCTTTTTATCTGGGGCTGATATTTTCTTGTCATATCTCTTCTCATCTATCTGAGCCAATGCCTCCTTGGCAGACAAGTTTCGTTTGCACTCTATGATGTAGGCACATTTCTCTGTTTCAAAGAAAATATCGATTCGTCCACCCAGAACAGGGCGTTCCAACGTTACTTCATGTCCCGTTGAGCGTATCATCAGATAGATCATATTGCGAAAATGAAGTTCTATCATATCGGGCTCCTTGTTTTCAAACGGTATTTGCCCCATAATCATCTGTATCTGAGTCATAAAACCTTCAACATCGTCTGCCTCGATCATATCTCTCAAGTTCTTTATATCTCCATCTAATTCACTTCTGTCCCTTCCAGAAAATTCCTTCATTAAGTATCTGACAAAACCATCCTTCACCTCTTCATTAGGGAATCCGAGATGGTAATACTCTCTGCCATCAAAGTCTTTGATGGTCAAATAACCACTCTGATAGAGGGCAGCCGTAAGGTTGTCTTCATCATTACCGAACGACGACATACTCTCTGCCGTGGCATTAAGTCCATCCTCCAGTTTGGATAGCTCGAATATGTTATTCTTCAACATCAGAGCCAAGAAACTCGGTGTGCCGGTAGCGAACCATTTATTTTCCAATATCTTAGATTTCAACGAACCCAACAAACTATATGGATTATAAACGCTCTCGCCATTAATAGAGAAACGGTAACCATTGAATTTGCGTTTCAGACGGAGATACAACTCATCTTTACCCACACTCAGTTTATCCGCAAAAGCCTGCACTTCATCATCGAAATAGGAGTGCAGTTCCTCCTCCGTGATACCACAGATTGACGAATAATCATCTGACATTGAGATATCTTCTGGATTGTTGGCCGCACTGAAAATGCCCAATTTGCCATAACGGGTAACACCCGTCAGAAATGCAAAGCGTATGTATTTATCCGCCTTCTTCAATATACCATAGAGACCTTGTAGCGTAACTCTGTTTCGCTCCTTCAACTCAAGGTTGTCCATAACATCCGTCAGTGGCTTGTCATACTCATCTATCAAGATTACAGCTTTCTGTCCCGTCTTCTCGTAGGCTCTACGCACCACACCTGCAAAACGAAGTCCGAACGTCGTCTCGCTCTCTCGCTTGCCATACAGTTCTTCTTGTTCCACAAGAAAATCGTTTATCACTGAATTCAGTGTATTCTCTTCCACGTATGGGTCGCCCGAAAAATCCAAATGGAATATGGGATGTTCCGTCCACTCATTCTCCAATTGCTCTATTGCAAGGCCTTTGAAAAGATCCTTTCTGCCCTGGAAATAGGACTCCAGCGTGGTGGTCAGCAGACTTTTTCCGAAACGGCGAGGGCGACTGATGAAATAGTATTTCCCAGTCTGGATTAATTGATACACAAGTGCCGTCTTATCAACGTAAACATAGTCTCCGCTGATAACCTCTTCAAATGTCTGTATGCCAATTGGATATTTCATATCAGTTTTATTGGTTTTGCACATCTCCATTTTGAAGGTGCGATACATACGCTACCTTTGGAGAATGGTACATTTGCAAAGATAATAAAATTAGATACGTTTCGCAAAACAGGTCTGTTTTTTTTGCCATTGGGACGTCGCGTGTGGCGTCCGTTACATCATGCGTGCGATTTCTTTCATCGAACAATAATCCATGGATTATTCCGAACATGGCACACCGAATCCATTGTAACTCTCCTTTATTATTTTAATAATAAGAAATTTCTCTCGTCTCTATACGATACTCTCTTTCCTCTTTCTCAATATTCTTTCCGTCCTGAGAATACTTATTAACAGTGGTTACACGACGTTTTGTCCAGTTACCCAAACTGTCTCGTTCCACAATATTGAAATATTCCATGACATCTGTATAAAGATATTCGCCTTCTCCCATAGAGGGTTCAACAGTGGAAACACATTCTAAATCATTGTCATACGTGAAACTCTTTTTCTTTTGACATTCTAGTCCATTGGAAATCAGAGAATCTAACATTCCTTGTTCATTATAAACATATCCTTCGGAAATATAAATTCCAAAGTCTTCCACATAGACTTCCTTCTTTGTGATTTGTCCATTATCGTTGCGGGAAAGTCTGATTTTTTCCTTCGTATCGAAAGCAAGAACACCTTTTTGATCGAATGTGTATGTCTTATCCATCCATTCTACATGTTCAAGCTTGCCATTCCATGTAGAGTCACAATTGGTTGTCTGAACAGACAATTTGGAAACATTGCCACGCACATCCATAAATTGGCGGTCGGGAGAGGTAAATGAAGGTAGTTTCTTCTCTACCACTACCGTATCTTCAGGAAGCTCCTTACTCAATGTATCTGAACGTTGCTCTTGATTTGTGTTCGAACCACCGCAAGCACATAATACAACCGTTGCTAGAATGAAAATTTCTTTTTTCATGATTATATATTTTTTGTTAAACGTTCCACCTCTTCAATCCATATTTTGCTGGATGCATCGCTTGGCATTCTCCAATCACCTCGTGGTGAGAGGTTGACACTACCCACCTTCGGACCATCTGGCATACAGCTTCTCTTAAACTGTTGTGCAAAGAAACGCCAATAGAACGTGCGCATCCACTTCAATATCGTCGCATTATCATATTTACCTTCAAACGCCTTGCGTGCCATAAAGTAAATCTTTGTAGGTGACAAACCGAAACGAAGGGTGTAGTAGATGAAGAAATCATGTAGTTCGTAAGGTCCCACCAAATCTTCTGTCTTTTGTGCAATCTCTCCTTTGTCGTCGGCAGGAAGAAGTTCCGGACTGACGGGTGTGTCGCAGACATCCAACAACGTCTCCTTTGCGGCCTCATCCATCTCATAAAGAGCCGCATATTTCACCAAGTATCTCACCAATGTCTTCGGAATCGATGTATTGACAGCATACATACTCATGTGGTCGCCGTTGTAGGTTGCCCAACCCAACACCAACTCAGACAAGTCGCCCGTTCCAACCACCAATCCACCAATCTTATTGGCATAATCCATCAAGATCTGAGTTCTCTCACGCGCCTGTGTATTCTCGTAAGTGACATCCAGAACGGAAAGGTCATGATCAATATCCTTTAGGTGCTGCAAGCATGCTGGTTTGATATCTACCTCCTTGATAGAGATACCCAGACTCTTCATCATATTGAGTGAATTGTGATAGGTACGACCGGTGGTACCAAAACCAGGCATTGTGATGCCAACAATGTTTTTACGCGGAAGACCTAGTTTGTCGAATGTCTTCACCATCACAAGCAGTGCGAGTGTAGAGTCGAGACCTCCGCTAATGCCCACAACCGCCTTTTGGATGCCGGTGTGATACAAGCGGGTTGCCAGTCCACCCACTTGAATGGAAAAGATCTCGTTGCAACGAGTCTTCATCTCGTCCTCTGGCGGAACAAACGGATGAGGTGCGAATGTGCGAGTCACATCCGATGGATTGGCATATATCTCGATTGAATCAAGGTGCGTGATTTCAATCTCGTTTTTCTTGTTAGGATTCTGATTACCGATGATGAAAGCGGAGTTGCGCAGACGATCCGCCTGCAATCGCTGTACGTCAATATCGGCAACGGTGAGCTGTTCTTTGAAAGAGAAACGTTCTGACGTAGCCAACAGACTACCGTTTTCAGTGAGGATGGCTGTACCAGAGAAGACAAGGTCGGTACTGCTTTCCCCGAACCCAGAGCCCGTATAGATGTAGGCACACACATTCGTGGCAGACTTCTGCCTCACCAATTGACGGCGGTAAGCCTCCTTGCCAATCAGTTCGTCACTGGCAGAGAGGTTGAAGATGATCTCCGCACCCGCCAGACAGAGCTCGTCACTTGGGGATTCAGGCATCCATAAGTCTTCGCAAATCTCAATACCGAATCTTAGTCCATCGACCTCAAAGATCTGTCTCTTCTCACCGAATCCCGGTGTGAACCAACGTTTCTCGTAAAACTCATTATTGCTTGGCAAGTATTGTTTATCCACCTCTGTATGGAAGAATTGGTCGCCCGTACCAGCCACGAAAGCGGCATTATATAGTTTACCCTCACGATAGTAAGGCGCCCCTACAATGGCATAGAGTCCATACCTGCCAGCCACCTCATTTATTCTAAGGAGTTGTCTTTGCGTCTCTTCAATCAAAGTGCGTTGATAAAAGAGGTCGGAACAAGTATAACCCGTAAGACAAAGTTCTGGGAAACATACAACTTTAACATTCTCTTGTGCTGCTTTTTCTATCAGCGATATGATTCTATCGGCATTCACTTTAGGATTAGCTATCTCTACCACTGGGATAGCACTGGCAACGCGGACGAATCCTACTTCTTTATTTTCCATATTGTATTAATTAAGTTATTCATTTTCAAGAAAAAAGGAATGCGTAATTTCCTTACCAATAATCAAGGCAATTTACAAAAAATCGAGAATATAGCATTACTAAATCAACTTTATTTTCATCTAATGTATTTTGTAGAAATGTAACATTTTTTTGTAGAGATGCACGGACGTGTGTCTCTATGGTGACCGATTAACAAACGACTAAAAAAAAGGCACAACTGAATGAATTTACATTAATTCGTTCAATGCAACTGAATGAATTTACATTAATTCGTTCAATACAACTGAATGAATTTACATTAATTCATTCAATAAGACTGAAAGAATTTACATTTTTAGTTGGATTATCCACTTATAAATTTTACATTTGCAGGGTAAATCGGATCAAAAAAAATATGGCAATAGAAAGAACACTAAAACACCAGATAGCAGCAAGAATCAAGCCACAAAAAGTGATGCTAATATTTGGGGCTCGACGTGTCGGGAAGACGCTACTGCTACGCGAGATCCTTGACGAGTTCAAGGGGAAGAAACTTCTATTGAATGGAGAAAGCGCCGACACGGCACGTATGATCGCTGACAAATCCATAAGCAACTACAAACGTTTATTTGCGGGAATAGACTTGTTGGCAATCGACGAGGCACAACATATCCCCGACATTGGGATGAAACTAAAATTAATGGTTGATGAAATACCAGGCTTGGCGATTATAGCAACGGGGTCCTCCTCGTTTGACCTTCAGAATCAAGCGGGGGAGCCATTAGTTGGACGATGTACACGTTTTTTCCTGACCCCATTTTCTTTCAAAGAGTTGAGCGACCATAATTCAGTATTTGAGACCATATCGAACATAGACAGTCATTTAATATACGGATGCTATCCGGAATTAATCAGCATAGAGTCATCGGAAGAGCAAGCTCGTTATCTTACGGAGATTGTGGACTCCTATCTATTAAGGGACATTCTCGCCGTCGATGGAATAAAGAATGCACAGAAGATGCACGATCTGTTGCGATTGATAGCATATCAAGTCGGCAGTGAAGTATCCATTGATGAACTGGGCAAGCAGTTGGGCATTAGCCGCAACACAACAGAGCGTTATCTCGATCTGTTGCAGAAAGTGTTCGTATTGTACCGTTTGGGAGGATATTCCAATAATCTACGTAAAGAGGTCACCAAATCATCCAAATTGTATTTCCAAGACAACGGCATCCGCAACGCCGTGTTGAATGATTTTCGTCCATTCGCCGACAGATCGAGCGAAGAGAGAGGCGCATTGTGGGAAAATTTCATCATCAGTGAACGGATGAAGATGAAACACAACAACTTAGCGAGCACCAACATGTTTTTCTGGCGAACATACGATCAGCAAGAGATAGACCTGATAGAAGAGAATAACAATAACCTTACCGCATTCGAAATGAAAGCCGGGAAGAAGAACCCTAAGGCTCCCAAAGCGTTTGCGGACGCATATCCCAATGCGAAATTCAACGTGGTGAACAAGGAGAATTTCTGGGAGTATTTGGGGGTGTAGAATCTATTTATCGTGATCGTAGAGACGCACGGCCGTGCGTCTCTATCTCATCACCGAGTCTCTTGCTCTCCCTAAATTTTCACGATGCGGTTCTCCTCAATCAGATAATATCAATCTGTGAAATCAAATCAATCTCTCCATTTGTAAACTCGAATGCCAGGCCATCATCAGTAGTTGGACATTCACAAAGCCATGCAATCCTTCCATTGGTCTTGATAAACAACTCTGTGAACTCTAGCAATCCTTTCACAACGTTTTCTCTATTAACATTTTCTCGTTTCAAATAGTCTGGTATATCTATGTATTCCATGAAATTATCATATCCTTCCAGATAGTAATCCAACGTGATATCCTTGATTTCCTCCCATTGAGTTGCATTTAGTTTCAAAAACTTCTTATATGACTCTCTTTGTTTGTCACTCACGGGATCGTCATAGGTACGAATTGTGACAGGCATTGTATATACACTTCCTGCCAACCT
This sequence comes from uncultured Bacteroidales bacterium, assembly GCA_902784425.1. Classification (GTDB taxonomy): domain Bacteria; phylum Bacteroidota; class Bacteroidia; order Bacteroidales; family Paludibacteraceae; genus UBA1181. Next base: position 14,244 of record CACZUS010000010.1, on the reverse strand, counting down.
TACCACTTCAATTTTTTCCCAACCTGCATATCCACGGAACAACAAGCCACACACCTCATCTATCGTCTTTTCTTGTTTGTCATATTCCTTCAATTGATAACTCTGCAACAAATGGATTTTCTTTTCAGAAAGGAGCACTCCTATTTTGGATTTGTTCCATGCAGTATAACATATCCAACCATAGTTCCCTTTTTTATCGATATATAATGTTTTAGGCAAAGCTGTTTGCACATTGATTTTCGGTCCTATTGCCAACATCGCCTCTACCTGCTGAGGGCCTCCGACATAAGCAGTAAGCATCTTCTTTGAAAATTCACGGAAGTATTCATTCTCTTTCTGCAAATACTCCATATATGCCTTCTGTTGTGCAGAAGTGATTCCTTCCTCAATGCCACCCTCCAACTCGATCTCTAGATTCTCTAGTTCTCCGAAGAAATGGTGTTGTTTCAAGCCTGTCCAACTTTTATCTCCATTATGGACTAAAAGGCCCAATAATGGGTCGTTGAGTTTATGGAGATTCTCAAGTTGAGTTCTTGATATCACCCTCGGTTCCGATTCTGACAATAGAACAGCCAATCCATTATCTTTATCCCAACAGCATCCAAAAGCATATCCAAAACTACCATCTCTACAGATAAAAAGATACCATATTGACATCATATCGTATAGGAGTTCTTCCGTTATGTTATCTTTATGATGTTCTTCATCCATAGTTACCTTTTTCTCAATTTCTTGAAAAAACCAATTATAGTAATTCATAATCAATTGAGGAACACTACTTTTATAAGTATTTGCATTTTGCAAATACTTATTATAGGCATTTCTTTGTACGTCAAGGACTCCTTCTTTGTCGTCATCTTGAACAACGAGAATTAGATTTCCTTTGGAATTAAAAAGTGGGGCATCCATACGTCTGCACCATGCATTATTATAGTACTTTAATGTACCTAAAATTTCATCTGATATTAACTCTTCCATTATTTTAAATATTGTCAAATTTATTATTGTCGTTTTCAGAAGAAATAGGAACTGTTTGCTGAGCATTCGATTGACCACCGAACACCTCCATACCCAATTTATTCTCTTCACTGACACCACCCTTATGAGCAGCGTTTGAATGAAGGATGGATGGGATTTTCATCATGGTTTGGCAATCAGGACACGGGGTTACACCCATGCCTATGATATGCCGTCCGTTCCGGACTCGTGGTGGTGTCTGTCGGTTACCGTAGAGACGCACGGCCGTGCGTCTCTACTCGTATGCAAACGCATATCCCAATGCGAAAATTAAATGAAAGGCACGGGTTTACACCCATGCCTATGTGTTGATTAAAATATCTCCGACTGTGGTATCAGGTTAATTTTTCCCTCCGAAAATTCGAATGCAATACCATCTTCTTCGTCTGTTGGACTTTCACATAACCAACCTGCCATACCATCATTGGAGAAATAAATTTCCTTGAATGTCACGATGTTCATCACTGTGTCCCTATTCACTTTCTCTTTCGTAAGATATTCAGGAATGTTCATGTATGAATCTAGATCTTCGTATAAGTCTAAGTAGTACTCTAGCATTTCGTCCTTGATACTTTCCCAGAAATTGGAATTAAAACTTTGGTACAACTTATAGGAATCCTTTTGTTGTTGTGTTAACTTTCCTTTTACTAATTTGAAAGCTACATTGGTTGTCTTTATTTCATTAAATAATCGAACAATTTCAGTCTTACAGCCAAACATGTCATCTATAAATAGATTTCCACACACATCGTCTTTCAAAATTTTACTTTCACTCAACTCTCTTAGTTGGTAGTCCCTCATAACATATATTTGCTTTTCAGAAAGAAGTACTCCTATGTAGCAGTCATCCCAATTTGTGTGGCAGATCCATCCGAAGTTACCGTTTTTGTCAATGATTAATCTTTTGGGAGTTACAGTTTTCACTACTACAGGTTGTTTTGTTTGAATCATTTTCTCTGCCTCTTCCTTGTCACCAAGGTAGATTGGCAGTAAGAAATCTGACAGTTTCTTCAGGTATTCGCTCTTGTGTAGTAAATACTGTGTGAAGATTTTCTGTTGAGATGCATTAACTCCCTCTGTTTCATTCCCTTCCACTTCCACCAAAACGGTTGCGATTTCATTATAAAATGGCAACTTGTCCCATGTGGTCCAGTATTTTTTGTTATCATGGATTAGGGTGCCGAATGCATTATCATTAAGTTTATGGAGGTTGCGGAGTTGATCTCGGGTGATGACGCGTGGTTCTGATTCGGATAATAGGACAGCAAATCCATCGTCATTCCAACTACATGCAAATACCCAAGCGAAACTTCCATCTCGACAAATAAACACTTGACACACATTACACATTTCAAAAATAGTATTTTCTGTAGCTACATCTTTTTGATCATCTTCTTCCAATTTGACTTTCTTTTCAATTTCTTCAAAATACCATTTATAATAATCTAAAAGAAAGTGAGGAATCTCCTTTATGTAACGTTCCTCATTTTTCAAATATGTTTTATAAGCTTCTCTTTGTATGTTAAGAATGCCTTCTTGGTTGTTATCTTGTACTAGAAGTCTGACAACGATTTCACTACCAAACATAGTTTTATTTAGACTCTTCTTCCATACGTACTTATTAAACTCTAACTCTCCTAATATTTCGTCCTTCATATTTATTTGAATTTAATGTGTTAATCATCCAGATCTTTATTGTTATTTTTCTCATGGTTTATTGATGTATAAACATCTTTACCTTCCCTCTTAACCGCATTTACACCACCATTATGAGGAATGTTACCATGCACAATGGAAGGAACCTTCATCATTGTTTGGCAATCGGCGGATTCGTGCCAAGTCATTTTGTTTTTTTTCATCCATGCAGCAACTTCCAATGGGTCTCTACCTGTTTCTCTTGCATAAGCATCATCTGCCAAAGCATAATTAACTCTTCGATCAGATGTATACATGTTTTGTAATGTTACAGTACCGAAAGAAATAGGAGAAAAGTCTGGTTCGTTATTGTTATAGGTAACGCCATCGAAAACGTAATTATTAATTTCTGATTCAGTTGGTTTTCCATCCTTAACATGGTTTCTCATGTGTTCCCTTATTTTTTTAGTTACCTCTTTGTTGATTTTATTCCATGTTTTCTTTTGATTTTTGGGTTTCTTAGGTGTTGCTGTTTTTTTGGGAACCCATTTGCTATTTCCTTCTTTACCATCCCAATCTCCTTCATTTTTAGGAATGAGTGTAGATTCGCTAACAGGAACCTCTTTGTTTAAGTTAGCATTTCCATCCATTCCTTCAATGGTCAATAAACTCTGTCCATTCTCTGATGATATTATTATACCTTTAGATTTTAGTTGTTGTTTAAGAGCTTCTAAATCTTCGTCAGAAACAAATGGATGGCAAAAGATCACGCTTCCTCTAGTACTCACCGCTTTTTTAACACTTGATATCAATTTAGACATGACACGAGCGCTTAGTTTTTTTCCGTCATTTTGTTCACTCATATTCTAAAAGCTATTCAATCCGTTAATTTCACATTCCTAGCTATCGCCCGATTATCACTACCTACAATAGCATTGACTGTAACACTCTTTCCGTTGGATACATCCAGTGTAAACGTCACATTGTCACCTGGTACAGCACCTTCTGTTTCTGCTACCAACGTTACAATTCCATCTTCTGGCACTTCATCGACTTGGCATCCGTTGGAATCCCAAAACTCTAAGGTTTTGATGATTGGCGTGATGTCGTCCTCTGGTTCTTCCTCGTTCGTGGCCATGGGGTTCATGTCCGACTGATGGGTTGCCACATTGGGCGCATTGACAGCAGGCATGGTGGGCACTGGTATCTGACCCGTGGTCTGAAACGAAATGCACATCGGACATCCTAATGCACAGGTTCCTTTACTGTTCTTGGTCAGCGGATTAGAAATTCGGTTGACATACATACCTGTATATACATTATCCCATTTCGTAATCATCGCCACACAGGGCTTGGGCATGTTAGGCACCATGTTGCAAGTACCAAAAGCTGGCGATGGAAAGGCCGGACCTAACGTCATACTCGTGGCGGCCAACTTGCCGTTGAAATAGACGTTCATATTGTCTAGGATATTATTCAGCATGGACGGTGCCACACCGAATTGGCATGTTGCCATCGCTCCTTTTACTATAAATTCCTCTTCCATCTCTATATCCTTTTAATGGTTATCTCTTTGGTGAAGTAGCCTGTGTCCGTCTCCTCTACCCTCGCCCATAACTTGATCTCATTGGGCAATCCATCCTTGTCTCGATACAATTGCAACTTTGCATGTCCTCCTAACAAACGTCCACTCCCTTCATCATTCACCTGATACGTGTCGTAACAGACACCTCCCTTTTCATCATAACTCTTCCCTTGGAAAGTGAATATAGACAATCTGGCTCGCAATGGAAAATCACGTACCACCACCTGCTGGTCGGTCTGCCCCTCCCTCCAAAAGAAAAGCCGATAAAACATATTCTCCTTAAGCGTGCGATAAAACTTCTCCTCCGTCTTCAACGCCAACGCATAACGATTGGACTCTTTCTCTATCCAATAGTTATTATAATAATCAACAAGCCTCTGTCGCTCATCTTTCCAATGTTGTTTCACTCCCTCAAAATCATCTACGGCCATGAAATCACCTTGCTCCGACACCGAAAGATTGATGGGATATAACGCTTTGCCAAACTCCAAAACAATGGCTGCCCAATCTTCGGGAGTCTTACCATCAAAGGTCTCGTCTGTCGAACCCTTCATCGTAAAAGAGAAGTCTTGCTTCTCCTGCTGAGCATAGATATGCTCCACCTTATGAAAGGAACTTGTGTTACCATTGGCAAAGGTTACCACAGAAGTAAAATCATACGAAGTCTCTATTCCTTGAAAATTATACATGTTTTAATTAAATAACACATTTTTATTACAACATCTCGTCCCTATTTAGAAGAAAGATGCACATCGTTAAGTTAAATCGTTCTGCCAATAGATTTGCCCGACTACCTACTTGTTGTTCATCATTATTTATTACAAAATTCCCACTAAATAGTTTCTTTCTTGTGACTTTATACAGCACACAGCTACACGAATTCTACCTGATTTAGTTGTTTTTAAGGAAAACAACGTTTCAGAATTTAATTTCCTAAAATTAATAATAATTTTTCAATTAATACAGATTATTTTCTTTTTTTTCATCCCATTCAATCAAAAGCATTCATTATCACACACATAATCAAGAAATTAGTCACAACGGACGTGACATTTAACATTGGATGAGACAATACAAGCAGATTTTACAAAACGAGAAAAGAGGATCTATCGCAACGATACATCCTCTTTCATTTTATTGGGTGGGTTTTATAAATTTTTGTGCGGATTATCACACAAATAAAATTTATTCAACCATTATACCAATCCTTTAATCAATGATTCTTTGTCGCCAGCCAATAAATCCATTGGAGCGATTTCTGGTAATGCATAGCAACCTGGACGTTGTTTTACGACTGCACGTGCGCAAGAAGTCAAAACTTGAGCAGTAAGTGCTGGGTTGTTGATGTGCATACGGAACTCAAACAATTGGTTTTGAGTCTTACCAGAGACACCTTTGCGTTCGATTAACACACCGTGACCCATATCTTTGCAGTCGTCCACGCTATTAACAGGGATAACGTGCAACTCATCATGAGCGAAGTAGTCGTCAGCCTTCAATTCAGCATATACCTGTTCTGCGGTATAACCTGGTTCCAACTCTACATAGACCATACGGCTGTGAATACTTTGACCCTTAGGGATAGTCATAGAAAGAGCGTTCTTAACCCCCTTCTTGCCACGAGCCACTACAGAGTGACCCATACTCATACCAGGACCGAAGTTTGTGTAAGTCAATCCCTTTGGAGCCATAGCCATCAACAAGGTACGAACAACAGAGTCTGTACCTGGATCCCAACCTGCAGAAATGATAGCTGCCACATTATGTTGTTTAGCAACTGCATCCAATGATTGGTGAAGATCCCATACTTGTCCGTGGATATCGAAACTATCTACCGTATAGATACCTTTTTCCAAAATAGATTTTGCCACCTCAGGAATGTTTCTAGTTGGTGTGCAAAGGATGGCAACATCCACCTTGCCCAACTCATCGATATTTGCGACCACCTTCACGTCAGCCAATTCAGCTGGCTTGTTAGATGGATCACGACGAACAACGCCCGCCAATTCCATATCAGGTGCTGCTTGAATTGCCTCAACGCTGAAACGGCCAATATTACCATAGCCGACAACAGCAACTCTTAATTTTCCCATTGTATTAATTTTTTGTGATTTAATAAAAAATCCCCGAGGCGAAAACACGACGGGGATTTTTATCTATCGTATAGAATTATACCAAACCTTGAGCAAGCATAGCGTCAGCTACCTTAACGAAGCCAGCGATGTTAGCACCCTTAACATAGTTAACAGTACCATCAGCCTCTTTACCATACTTAACGCAGTTGTCGTGGATATTCTTCATGATACCTTTCAACTTGTTGTCAACTTCCTCAGCAGTCCAAGAGATACGACCAGAGTTTTGGCACATCTCCAAACCTGAAGTAGCAACACCACCAGCGTTAGAAGCTTTACCTGGAGAGTAAAGGATCTTAGCAGCGATGAATGCGTTAACAGCTTCGATAGTAGAAGGCATGTTAGCACCCTCAGCAACTACCTTAACACCCTTAGCAAGAAGTGCTTTAGCATCATCACCATCAAGCTCGTTTTGAGTTGCACATGGCATAGCTACATCAAGAGACTTGATGTCAGCGATTTGCCAAGGACGTTGGTTCTCATAATATTTAGCAGATGGATATTTAGCTGCATATTCTTTGATACGACCACGTTTTACGTTCTTCAATTCGAAGATGAAATCCAATTTCTCTTTAGAGATTCCGTCTGGATCGTAGATAGAACCGTTAGAGTCAGATACTGTAAGAACCTTAGCACCTAATTGAGTACATTTCTCAACTGCATATTGAGCAACGTTACCAGAACCAGAGATAGCAACAGTTTTACCTTTCAAAGTATCACCCTTAGTCTCCAACATATATTGTGCGAAGTAAGTTGTTCCGTAACCAGTAGCCTCAGGACGGATCAAAGATCCACCGAATGAAAGACCCTTACCAGTCAAAACACCTACGAATTCGTTTCTCAATCTCTTATATTGACCGAACATGAAACCAACCTCACGTGCACCAGTTCCTATATCACCAGCAGGAACGTCAGTGTCAGCACCAATGTGACGGAACAACTCAGTCATGAAGCTTTGGCAGAAACGCATAACTTCATTGTCTGATTTACCCTTAGGATCGAAGTCAGATCCACCTTTACCACCACCCATTGGAAGAGTAGTCAATGAGTTCTTCAAAACTTGCTCAAAAGCCAAGAATTTCAAAAGACCCAAGTTTACAGAAGGGTGCAAACGGATACCTCCTTTGTAAGGACCGATAGCACTGTTCATTTGTACACGGAAACCACGGTTGATTTGGAACTCTCCTTTATCGTCGATCCAAGGAACACGGAAGATAATTACTCTCTCTGGCTCACACATTCTTTCAAGAATCTTAGCCTCTTTGTACTTAGGATTAGCCTCGATGAATGGCATCAATGACTCTACTACCTCCTGAACTGCTTGGTGGAATGGTGCCTCGCCTGGATTCTTAGCGATCACCTTGTCCATGAATTCTTTTACTTTTGCATCCATTTTGAATTCTATTTTAAATTAAATTACTAGTATTATTTTTTCTATATTAGAAACTCACGTTATTATAATCTTACCTCACGTTTTATTCAAAAACAATGCAAATATACAAACTTATTCACTTACATAAAAAGTTTTTTTTCAGTTTTTTTAAGCAAAAAGTTTATTTTTCAAAATTTAATAAAAATTTTTGTCACAGAATGCCTTTAAAAAAAATCATTTTGTCACTTCCAACCCCTCTTACTGGTTATATTCTCCTCTACCCTCTTATAAACTGACACTCAATCGCCCTTTTTTAAGCGATTTTCTTCTTTTTCCCCTCTTTCTCTTACTTTATATCAGATGTATATTTATGCAATATTATGCATAAACTGTGCGTACCAAATATTGATACAAACCTTCACAGGTATCTTCCAACAAATCCATCACTCTCTCAAATCCTTCATTTCCACCATAATAGGGATCGGGCACACTCGTGGCCTCCGAATGGATGGAATATTCCGTCATCTTATGAATCTTACTCTCCTGCTCGATCGTGGCTGCTCGCTCCCTCAAATCATCCACATTGGAATCATCCATACCGATAATGATATCAAACTGCTCAAAGTCATACCCCTTCACTGGTCTGGATATGGAGGTTACATCATAACCTCGCTGAGCTGCGAAATAACGCATCCTGGCATCTGCTGGCTCCCCTTGATGATAACTAAGTATGCCTGCTGAATCTACATAGAACCGTTCATCGTTATGCTTCTTTAAAACAGACTTCATCACGGCCTCCGCTGCTGCCGAACGACAGATATTTCCCAGACATACAAACAATATGTTATACTTCTTTTGCTCCATCTGCTCTTCTTTGTGTGTTTTCACCAGTTCCTCTTTTCTTATTTCTATAGAATGGCTTCCTTCGTCTTTGCGAAGTGGCTCTCTTCTCCTCTCCTTCTCGTCTTCCTGCCTCCTTAGACTCGTTCTCTACGCGTCTCGTCTTCTCACTTCCCTCTTTCTCATTTCTTGGAGAATGGGATGCGGGACTGACACTCTTATGACGATGATTTCCTCCTCTTCCTCTGTGATTTCCTCTACCCTTAGGTTGTGGCGCATAGAGAGGTCCGTCACCCAACTCCTCTGGCATAGGCAACTTATCGATCACCTTATCCAAGAAGCGCTCCACCTTATAGAATCGATCTTGATCTTCTTCCGATATAAAGGTGATTCCTCTTCCTTTACGATTGGCACGTGCCGTACGTCCAATTCTGTGTATATAATCCTCCACATCTCGTGGCACATCATAGTTAATCACCAACTCAATATCATCAATATCAATACCTCTTGAAACGATATCAGTGGCAACAAGCACCTTCACCTTTCCATTCTTGAAATCCAACAAAGCGGCATCTCGCTCCTCTTGTTCCAAATCTGAATGGATCTCCGCCACCTGAACTCCTTGTCGACGTAGCTGGCGTGTCATCTCCTTCACCTTCAGTTTAGAAGAGGAAAAGACAATGGTTTTCAACGTCTCATCTTTCTTCAATATGGAAGTAAGCAAACGTAACTTCTGCGCTTCATAACAGACATAGGCTCCTTGTTCAATGCCATCGGCTGGTTTGGAGATGGCTATATTCACCATAGCGGGCTCATGCAGGATGGTCTCTGCCAACTTACGTATTTTAGGCGGCATTGTAGCCGAAAACATGATGGTCTGTCGCTTCTCTGGCAACTTCTTAACAATCTGAATTATATCATCATAAAAACCCATATCCAACATGCGGTCGGCTTCATCTAACACGAAATAACTCACCTTCGAGAAGTCTACATTATCTAATGAAATATGTGAAATCAATCGTCCTGGTGTGGCAATCACGAAATCAGCTCCCATCTTCAATGCTCTCTTCTGCTGATCCCATGCTCCTGCATCATTTCCACCATATACAGCCACAGAGCTAACCGACAAGAAATATGAAAAGCCTTCCAACTGCTGATCAATCTGCTGCGCCAACTCACGTGTGGGGGCCATAATAATGGCATTCACTGCATCTTCATCATGCTTGTCCGTCAACATTTTATTCAACAACGGCAACAGATAGGCAGCCGTCTTTCCTGTACCCGTCTGAGCACATGCTATAATATCCTTACCATCTAAAATCAAAGGGATTGCCTGTTCTTGCACAGGTGTCATATCTTGAAAATTCATTGCAGAAAGTCCTTCCATCAGACTTTGCTCTAAATTCAAATCATCAAATTTCATGTTTTTTCAAAAAGTTATTTCTTTATTCAATATAGGCGAATGCCATTCGCCCTTACGTAGAATGTGATTCGACCATGCGGTGCAAAATTACGAAAAATATTGGAAGAAAACTACATCGGATCTACATCGACATTGACAACAACATTTTTGTAGGCCTTCTGTGCCAATAATTCATTCGTCAATTCTTTCAGCAGTTCTTTTGCTCTATCGAAGGATGCTTGGGCTTCCACCTTCAACATGATTTTTTTCAGGTAATATGTCTGAATACGAGAGACCAGCGGTTTATCTGGTCCATAGACTCTATCGCCAAAGACCTTTCTCATGCCATCGGCAAGGCAATTGGAGGCTCCTTCCAATACGCGTGGGTCTTTCGACTTCAAATAGACAAATATCAGTCGATAGTAAGGTGGATATTTATATTCATAGCGTTCTATCATCTGCTGATGGAACATTCCTTGATAATCATTCTGCCTGACCATTTGCACAACGGGATGGTCGGGTGCTCCCGTTTGAAGCACTACAATGCCTCGATTGTTTTTCCTACCTGCACGTCCTGCCACCTGCGAAAACATCTGGAAGGAACGCTCGAACGAACGGAAATCAGGGAAGTTCAAGGTAGAATCGGCATTCATAATTCCTACCAAGCGAACTCGTTCAAAGTCCAATCCTTTGGAAATCATCTGCGTTCCAACTAGTATATCAATTTCTCCTTGTTCAAATTGGGAGATGATTCCTTCGTAGCTTTTACGTGATTTGGCAACATCCAAATCCAGACGTGCCACCTTCGCCTCTGGGAAGAGTTGTTCCACCTCATCTTCAATCTGCTCGGTACCCAAACCTACGGGCGACAAGGTGGGGTTACCACATGCCGGACATGTATAGGGAACGGGTATTGAATAGCCACAATAGTGGCAGACCAACTGATTGGTATTCTTATGATACGACAAACTGATATCACAGTTCATGCATCGTGGTGCGGCAGAACAAGTGCGACACTCCATGTAGGGGGAATAGCCTCGTCTGTTCTGAAACAAGATGATTTGCTCCTTTCGTTCCAAAGCCTTTCTCATTTGCGAAAGCAACAACGGAGTGAAATGCATCACCATCTCCTTCTTGCGCCTTGCCTCCTTAACGTCCGCCACAAGGATCTCTGGCATCTCAATGCCTTCGTAGCGCTCCATCAACTCCACAAAACCATACTTTCCTTTCTGTGCATTCGTATAGGATTCGATAGAGGGGGTTGCCGACCCCAACAAAACGTTTCCATGCATGATATGTCCTAAAACAATAGCGGCATTGCCTGCATGATAGCGCGGAGCTGGATCAAATTGCTTATAGGAGTTTTCATGTTCCTCATCCACAATCACCAATCCTAAATCTTTGAATGGCAAGAAGACGGATGAACGGACACCTAAGATTACCTTCACATCTGAATGGTCGTCTAACAGTCGCTTCCACACCTCCACTCGCTCTGCATCGGAGAACTTCGAATGGTAGACCAGCAAGCTGTTTCCTAACACGCGACGTAATCGATTGGTAATCTGAGTGGTTAGAGCAATCTCTGGCAATAGGAACAACACCTGCTTTCCTTGCTCCATCATGTGTTGTATCAAGTGAAGATAGATCTCCGTTTTTCCTGATGATGTGACACCATGCAACAGAACGGTTTGTTTCTCTGTAAACTGTTGCAAAATACTTTCATACACCCGTTGTTGAACTTCTGATAGTGGAGAGAGGGGGTTCACCTCATTCACCTTAGCATTCAATCGTCCGACCTCTTTCTTATATACTTCAAGCACACCCTTCTTTTCAAGTGTGCTAAGAGCAGAGGTAGAATCGCATCGTTTCAGCAATTCTCTTTTGGAAACCTCCTGCAAATCTCGTTTCTGAAGGAACTGCGAAAGTTGCAGATAGGTCATTATCATCTGTTCCTGCTTAGGATATTTAGCAAGCGTATCGATAAGGGAGGAGAGTTGCTCCTCTTTATGATAGAATTCGGAAAGACGCACAAAGAAATCCATTTTAGGTTTATACTTCTCTTCAATGGATTCCGTAATCTCAACCGCACCCATTTCCATCATACGTTTTACGAGAGGCAAGACATTCTTCATATCCATTGCCTTGTTCAGTTCGCTAATGGAAACCGACTTCTTACCCAACAAGTCCAATAAGAGTTGTTCTCTATCCTTCAATGGCGAAGAGGCCTCAAAATCAGGTACGGCAGATATAATCGTTTCACTCTCCATCTTAAGTCCGGACGGCAGCGCTGCCTTGAAGACTTCACCCAACGTACATTGATAGTACTTGGCGATCCACTCCCATAGTTTCAGTTGTTGTGGACGAACAATGCTTTGAGAGTCCAGAAGGGCAATCACCTCTTTCACCTCAAAGCCCTCTGGCTCTGTAAAATGAACATTGTAGATCAGCGCCGTATAGAATTTACTTTTCTGAAACGGCACAATCACACGTACACCCACCTTGGCTTCCGACTGTAGTTCTTCTGGCATTCTATACGTATAGGTATTTGCCAAAGCCAATGGTAATATGACGTCGATGTACATTTGCATGAGGGAAACGTTCGATGATGGATTGATATGTTTTTAATTTTAAAAAAGAGGACCCAGCTATAGCAGAGTCCTCTTTGCTTTATTGGTTTTGGTTTGGATTAACCAACAATCTTCTTATATAGATTACGCATATTGACCGCATCACCAATAATCTTATGTAGATCTTCGATTTTCACACGGTCTTGCTCCATTGTGTCACGATAACGCAATGTTACAGTGTTATCAGTCAAAGTCTGATGATCGACAGTCACACAGAAAGGTGTTCCGATAGCATCTTGACGACGATAACGTTTTCCAATGGTATCTTTCTCCTCATAAGCGCACTTGTAATCGAACTTCAACTCGTTCATGATTTCAGTTGCCTTCTCAGGGAGACCATCTTTCTTCAACAATGGAAGGATAGCACACTTAACAGGAGCTAATGCAGGAGGCAAAGTCAAGACAACACGTTTGTCGCCACCTTCAAGAGCCTCTTCCTTGTAAGAGCCAGCCATAACAGAGAGGAACATACGATCCACACCGATGGAAGTCTCGATAACATAAGGAATGTAAGATTTATTCTCTTCTGGATCGAAGTACTCCAATTTTTTCTTAGAGAACTCACCATGACGAGACAAATCCCAGTTGGTACGAGAGTGAATACCCTCAACCTCTTTGAATCCGAATGGCATTTGGAATTCGATATCAGTAGCTGCATTAGCATAGTGAGCCAACTTATCATGGTCGTGGAAACGATATTTCTGGTCGCCCAAGCCTAATGACTTATGCCATTTCATACGGAACTCTTTCCAGTGCTTGAACCATTCCATTTCCGTACCTGGTTTGCAGAAGAACTGCATCTCCATTTGCTCGAACTCACGCATACGGAAGATAAACTGACGAGCAACGATCTCATTACGGAAAGCCTTACCAATCTGAGCGATACCAAAAGGAATCTTCATACGACCCGTTTTTTGTACGTTCAAGAAGTTAGTAAAGATACCCTGACAAGTCTCAGGACGAAGGTAGATGGTAGTAGTGCTATCTGCAGTAGAACCAACCTCTGTCTTAAACATCAAGTTAAATTGCTTAACATCTGTCCAGTTCTTTGTTCCACTAATAGGACATACGATATCCTCATCCAAGATGATCTGTTTCAGTTCATCCAAATTATTATCGTTCAATGCTTTTGCAAAACGAGCATGAAGAGCGTCACGTTTCTCAATGTGTTCCAACACACGAGGGTTGGTGCTTTTAAACTTCTCCTCATCAAAGGCGTCTCCAAACTTCTTAGCAGCTTTTTCCACCTCTTTGTTAATCTTGTCATCATACTTGGCAATCTGATCTTCAATCAACACATCAGCACGATAACGTTTCTTTGAATCACGGTTGTCAATCAACGGATCATTGAACGCATCTACGTGTCCGGAAGCCTTCCATGTAGTAGGGTCCATGAAAATTGCCGCATCAATTCCGACAATATTCTGGTGCAACAGTGTCATACTATCCCACCAAAATTTCTTAATATTATTCTTCAACTCGACACCATTCTGACCATAGTCATATACAGCGCCTAAACCACCATAGATCTCACTTGAAGGGAATACAAAACCATATTCTTTACAGTGAGACACTAACTGTTTAAAAACATCTTCTTGAGAAGCCATATCTATTTTTATATTATTTATTTATTT